>JAJXVC010000172.1 GCA_021782295.1 bacterium
GGTGGTGATGCCGAGCGCTTCGAGGAACTGCGCGCAGATCGCACCGAGTGCGACCCGCATCGCGGTCTCGCGCGCGCTCGCGCGTTCGAGCACGTTGCGCAGATCGCGATGCCCGTATTTGAGCGCCCCGGCGTAATCGGCGTGCCCGGGGCGTGGATTGGTGAGCGGTTTGCCCGCGCCGGTGAGGGGATCCATCAAGGCGCGCACGTTCTCGAAATCGCGATTGCGCACGACAACGGCGAGCGGCGAACCGAGCGTGGCGCCCCCACGCAGGCCGGCGAGAAATTCGATGCGGTCGCTCTCGATCTTCATGCGTCCGCCGCGCCCGTGCCCGCCCTGCCGCCGTGCAAGCGCTTCGTCGATCCGCTCGACATCGAGCTGCAGCCCGGCGGGAAGCCCGTCGAGGATGCCGACGAGCGCGGGGCCATGCGATTCCCCGGCGGTGAGGTAGCGGAACATACGGCTAGGCTACGGCCCCGGCGCTCGGGGCGCCTGCCGCTACTTCGAAGGCGGGGGTTGCCCGGGTGCGATGACGTGCGGGGTGATCAGGAAGACGATTTCGTCGCGCTCGTGATTGGTCGCCTTATTGGCGAAGAACGAACCGAGGATCGGAATCTGCGAGAGAAACGGAATCCGTTGTACCGTCTCGCTGCTGACGTCGCGTAGCAGCCCTCCGAGCACGATTGTCTCCCCATTTCGCACCCGCAGCGTCGAATCGAGGCGGCGATTCGCGATGATCGGGAAATTTTGCGCCGTGAATCCGAGTATCTCGCTGTATTGCGGGTGGATATCGGCAATGACGCTGCCTCCGCGCCCAATCGTCGCACGGATTTTGAGTTTGACGCCGATATCGATGTATTGAACGCTCTGCGACCCGAAGACCGAACCATTGGTGGCAATTGGATACGTTGCGCCGATGTGCAAGCGAGCGACGCGATCGCTGAGGGTCAGAATTTTCGGCGTTGCCAAAATACGCGCGCGCCCCTGGCTCAGCAGCGCATTCAGCTTGACGTTCAGCGGGATGCTGCCGCCTGAAAATGCGTATGTTGCAGCCGATGAAATCGGCTGTCCACCAATATCGACCCCACCGAACTCAAGCCCAAAATTGCTCTGATCGTTGATCGGTGTCAGGTCGACGACGCGAACCTCGAATAAAACCTGTGCACTCGGGCGGTCGAGCTCTTCGACGAGTCGACCGGCCCGCTGAAGGAGTGCAGCATTCCCCGAGATGATCAGGGCATTATGCATGCGGTCGACGGCCACCACGGCGCGCGAAAGGACAATCGCCAACGTTGCCTTTGCTTCGTCGGCGCGAACATACCGCAGGGAAATACGTTTTGCACTCTGTCGCCGTGAAGGCGAATCGAGAAGGTTGACTAACGCGACGGCGCGGGCGACCGATTCGCTCGTTCCGGAGATAATGACGCGCCCAGCTCGTTCGTCGGCAATCAACGTCAACCGAGCGTCTAAAGCCGGGCGAGCCGATTCAACGATATGAGCGGCGTCGGAGCGGTGCAACTCAATTGCAACCGTTCGCTCTCGCGAATCGGAGCTATCCGGAAAACGTTTCGCCATCTCTTCTTCACTACCCACGATCGTCACCGATCCAATGTGCCGTTCAGAGAGCGCGTTCGCCCGTAACACGGCGTCGAATGCCTGATCGAACGGAATGTTTTTGAGATGGACGCTGATTCGTCGATTCGGAACGCTCGTGTCGGCGATAATGTTTTGGTGCCCAACCGCTCCGAACATCGCCAATATTTCAACCAACGAGGCACCGGAAACGTCAAGCGAAATATTTCTATCTGCCGCACCGGCCGGAGCGAGAACAAAAAAGATGGCAGCGAGCAAGCATATGGAGCGACCGATCACGGAATATTCCTCTGTGTGGCGCTGAGAATCCGACCGGATGAAAAACGGACGCCGCTGCTATCGATTTCGGTGACCGTTTCCCCTGCGAGCGTATCGCCAATAGCGATGATTTGCTCGCTCGTCCCGAATCTGACGAGCGCTCGTGGGTGACTACCGTCAATAATTCCCTCGACGACGATACCGGCGTCGGCGGAATGGGAAGCGCTTTCGAACTTTATGCGCGATGCAACTTCGGCAGGTTCGATGAATGGGTCGCGAACGACCGCGATTTGCTTCATGAGATGTGCGCGGTTATACGATATTGTCGGTACGCGCTCGCCGTCCGGCGCGATTCGAACCGCAGCGGGGAGCAGCGCCGGCTGCGAAGCGGCAAGTGGTGCGAGTAGGACCGCGCCGATACAGAGCGTGAAGCCGACTGCGGTAAGTAGCGATCGCCCATCGCAGCAGTGGTACCGCATCATTGCGCCCCCGCTTTTGTTTGGTCGACTTTTAAGAACGTTCCGTCGACGCGAACGGCGACCGTGTTGGCATTCTTCCCCGCAAAACCAGCCGGATGAAATTCGAGGCGTCCCAGATCGACGATGCCGACGGTAGCATCGATCGCGGAGAGAAACCGAAGAATTCCGGAGAGTTTGCCGACTGCCGTCACGCTTATTGGTGAGATGGAAAGGAGCTTTCTCGAATCCACAGATGCGCGTTCGCCCTGCATAATCGTTGTTACGACGATTTGCTCGCGTCTCGAAAGGGAGCGGAGACGGTCGAAGAACAACGCTTGTCTTTTGCCGGAACTGCCTGCTTGAAGGGGCGAGCGCATTTCCTTTTCGACGCGACGTTGGAGCGAACGTAACTCGGCGGCTCTTTGTAGCAGTTTGCGATCTTCAGCAAGTGTCGCTTCGTCATGCCTTGTAGCGGTCGCATTGCTCGCCATAATTGCGGATGCGTGGCGAAAAGGGCCAACGTAAAAAGCGAGCGCCATTCCGGCTGACACTGCATACATCGCTACGGCACTACGTTCGATCATGGAAACCTCGATCTGAAGCTGATGGCTTTTCTTGAATTTCCATCGTAAAGGCAAGGATCGGATTGAAGGGGTCAGTGGATCGAAGAACCGAGCTGACCTGTGGGCGCAAGGTGCCCCCTTGCTGCGACGCAGATCGAAGCATGCTCGAGATTGCTGCAAATGAGTCGGTTTTTGCTTGCACGGTAAGGCGATGATGGTCGATCGTTAGAGCGACGAACCATACCGACTTCGGCGTAGTGTTTGCTACGGCGGCAATCGCTTCGAGCATGCGCTGGTCGTTGCGCTCGATGGCGGCGATGCGCCGAACGACTGTAATATCTTTGTGTAGGCTACGCTCGCGCAGATGGGCTGCGGCAAGTTGTCGTTCGATCGCGGCGAGTTCGTTCGCAATCATCACGCGATTATCTGAAGATCGCGTCACCTGATCGGCAATCGTTGAATTTCCGATTACAACGAGGAGCAAACTTGCCGCTAGCGCAACGAACGGAAATCGAAAGCTCCTTCTCCCAATAACGACTGCTGCTCGCTCGATGCTCTCGGACCAGGGCGATGCAAGCAAGTTCACGGTCGTCGGTCGCCGATCGATGCGAGTGCGATCGAGAGCGCCCAGTCAGAGAACGCTGCTCGCCGTATATCCTCCGGATAGCGCGAACGCTCGAACTCACTAAACGCTGCCAGCCAGTTTCCCTGCGGAATGAGATCGGCGAGAAAGCGTCGGATCTCGGGTAGGCGACTTCCGTTCCCCACGAGCAGCACTTGTCCAGAGTTACCGGGTTCGCGCGCGCCGCAGCGTGCGGCGATCCATGCTACAAGGGCTCCAACAAGGCGATCTCCGGCGCCAGCAGAGCCGAGAATACGCTTTCTCTGCTCGGCGGATCTTTCGTCGATGCTGAGCGCTCGCGCCATTTCTAAAGTTACTTCTCTACCTCCAACCGGATAACGCTCGACGGTCGGTATTCCTCGGTCGTAGGTATGAATGCGCGTGGAGCTAACGCCGATATCGACCACCGAGAGCTTTTGTGATTGGAAGCGATTCCAAACCACACCATCAATGCCGAGCATTACCAGTCGGAGGCCGGCCCGAGCTGCAATACGTTTCCTGCGCGAGACCTCAGCAGTCGGTGCGGTCACGAGTGCAAAGCTTCCTTGAACCTGCGTCGGAAAGAGCCGGATCAATCTTGTGCGCCAATCAGCATGGCGTCGCTGGGCCTCGATATTCGCCGCCGAGATGCGCTCGCGATATGAGATATTCGGGAGCGCGATCGCCTCGACGGTCGCCTCTTCGGAACCGAGGGCCATGGAGCACGTTCGGGTTCGCGCTCCGAGATCCGCGCGCATCTCATAGAGCATGGCAGCGAGCCACTCATCGGTGCATCCTTCTTCGCGCTCTCGAGAAGCGACCGCTTCAATCCGCGGGCCGTCGGGGGTTAGCCGTGCATAGGTCACGCGCAATTTACTTGCCCCGAGGTCGATACCCAGCGGCAATTCCTTCATTGTCTGCCCTTTAGCCGGCATGGAGGCCTCCTTCCACGAGGTAAGCGAGCGCGAGGAGCGGCACAAACGGAATAGCATCTTTTCGAGAGGCTCTGCCGATCGCTAACAGGACGACGGCAATGACTGCACCGATGATAAATGCAGCGAAGAGCATTGTCAGGCTTCGTTCGGCGCCAAGAATACCGCCCAACACTGCTAGTAGTTTTACGTCTCCCAATCCAAAACTCGTACCTCTTCCTGCAACATGAAGAAACAGCGCGATGCCGCCTACC
>JAJXVC010000173.1 GCA_021782295.1 bacterium
GAGGAATGGGCGCTGCGTATTGACGTAGATGCCGGAGAAACCATTCGCGCTCATCCAACGGATATCGATTCCCGGTATCGTTTTGATGACCGGATAATTGCTGATCGAGGCTTGGAACATCCAATCGATGTTGTGCGTGCGCAGCAGGTTAATCGTCGTATTTTCGTCGGGGATGATCCGCAGGGTGATTTTCTTTAACTTCGGTTTGCCGAGGAAGAACTTGTCGTTGCGCAACAAGGTGATGTGGTCGCCGTGGACCCAATCGGCGAAGCGAAAGGGCCCGTCGCTGACGGTCGGTTCGCTGTTGAACGGCACCGTATTGATATTGGGATACTGGGCGAGTATGTGTGCCGGGGCGATGAAATACGGCTGATCGCTGTTGGTGAAGAAGGTGTCCACGAACGGCGCGAAGGGTTTCTTCAGATGAACGATCACCGTGTAGGGGTTCGGCGCGTCGATCGATGCGATATCGGTATATCCGTGGCGCGAGATCACGTCGTTATTCGGGTTCATGATCGCCTTCCACGAGAAAATAACGTCGGCTGCGGTGACGGGTTTCCCATCGGTCCACTTCGCGTCGGTTCGCAGGTGATACGTAATCGTGAGCCCGTGGTCGGTGATGCCGCCGTTATGCAGCGTCGGCACCGTCGTTGCGAGCATCGGCTGCATTTTGCCCTTCGCATCGGGAACGATCAGCGGCTCGAACATCATCGCGTCGACCAGCACGTCGGTGGTGTTGGAGTTCAGGAGCGGGTTGAGGTTCTTGACATCGCTTTGAATCGCAATGCGCAGATGTCCGGGCTCGACTCCGGCGCCGGCGACGCCCTGCGAACCCGATTTCGAGCAGGCGACGACGAGAGTAAGGAGCAGCGCTCCCGAAAGCAAGCGTTTCAACAACGACGGATCCTCCGAATGTAGGGCGATGATGGCAGATGAAAACGATTAGGTCGTGGTACCGGCGGGAACGCGCCCCGGGGGTGCCGGGTCGTACCGTTCGTGACTCCACCGATAGGTTCCCAACCCCTGGGTCGCGGTGCGAAGTTCGGTAATATAGCGAGCGAGCTCGACGAGCGGGACATCGGCTTCGACGATCTCACGCCCCTCGCGTTCGCTTGGTTTCATTCCCAAAATCTGTCCGCGTTTCGCGGTGAGCTGCCCGATCACCGTTGCCGTAAAGTGCGCCGGAATGATCACCTCGACGCGAGCGATCGGTTCGAGAATCACCGGCTTGCACTTGGGCAGCGCTTCGCGAACCGCCATGCTCGCGGCGGTGCGAAAGGACTGCTCGCTCGAATCGACATCGTGATACTGCCCGTCGAAAAGCGTGATATGCAGATCGGTGACCGGATACCCGCTGCTGCCGCGGGCGAGTGCCTCGCGAACGCCCTTTTCGACCGCGGGAATGAATTGTTTGGGAACAACGCCGCCGACGATCTCGTCGTCGAAGAGCACGCCGCTGCCGCGCGGACGCGGTTGAAAGCGAATGTGGACGTCGGCGAACTGTCCGTGCCCGCCGGTCTGATGTTTGTAGCGCGAATGGATCTCGGTACTCGCCGAGATCGTTTCGAGATAGGGCACCGCCGGCGGAGCGACGTCGATCTCGACACGATGCTTGCGCGCGAGCCGTTCGACGGCGACGCCGACGTGCTGCTCGCCGCAGCCGAGGAGGAGTTGCTCGCCGGTAAACTGCGCGCGCGCGAGCTGCAGCGACGGATCTTCTTCGATGATCCGCGCGAGCATCTGCGAGATCTTCGCTTCATCGATGCGCTCTTTCGGCTTGATGGCGACGGCGAAGACGGGAGGCGAGAATTCGATCGGCGGCAACGCCGCAACGCCGGGGGCGCCGGCGAGCGTGGTGCCGGTGGTGACGCCCTCAAGACGCGCAATCGCGACGATGCTGCCCGGCCCGGCGCTCGCGATCGGTTCGCTTTTCTTTCCGAAGAGCCGGTAGAGCCCGCCGACGCGCAGGCGTTCGCCGGTGCGCAGATCGGTGACGCTCGCATCACCGGTCAGCGTACCGTCGTGAATGCGCGCGACGGAGAGTTTCCCCGATTGCGGGTGGACGATCGTTTTGATCACCTGCGCGCGCAGCGGTGCTTGCGCATCGCCGACCGGCGCGGGGAACCAGCGCTCGATCGCGCGGAGCAATGCGGCGACGCCGTATCCTTGAATGCCCGCCGCGACAAGCACGGGAACGATCTGGTCGTGCGAACATTCATCGCAGAGGTCGCGATCGATTTCGTCAGCCGGGGGGTCGACTTCGTCGAGGAGCTCCTGCATCAAGGTGTCGTCGAAATCGGCCATCGCTTCGAGGAGCGCTCGTCGTGCCTGTTGTGCCGAGAGCTCCATCGCGGGTTCGATCGCTTCGGGGCGTTCGCCGTCGGAACCGAAGCGCAGCGCTTGCATCGTCGCGAGATCGATATAGCCGACGAGCGTATCTTCGCGGCGAAGGGGCAGTTGCTCGGCGACGAGATGGCGCCCGTAGAGACGCTGTAATTCGGCGAGCGTCGCATCGAACTCGGCGCCCGGGCGATCGAGTTTATCGATGACGACGATATGCGGTAAACGCAGCCGTTCGATCTCTTCAACGAGCGCGTGCGTGAGGGCGATGCGCGATGGGTCGGCTTCAACGACGATGACGGCGGCGTCGACCCCGCGCAATGCAGCGCGCGTCTCTTCGAAGAAGTCGATGAATCCCGGCGTGTCGACGAGGTTGATCTCGATGGCGTCATGGACCGCGCGGGCGAATCCTACGCAGGTGGACTGTGCGTGCGCGATATCTTCGGGCTCGCTGTCGGTCGTCGTCGACCCGTCACTGACCGAACCGCGGCGCGGAACCGCTCCGCACGCGTACAGCAACGCTTCAAGCAACGTCGTCTTGCCCGAGTGATGTGGGCCGACGAATGCGACGTTGCGAATGCGCGGATGTTCGGACATGGGAGCCCTCCTTGCGCCGAATCTACCGGCGTTTTGTCTTTTTCGCCGTGGTGGTCTTCTTTACAACGCTTTTCTTGGCACTCGGTTTTGCCGCGGGGCGCGCGGCGGTTTTCTTCACCGGAGCGGTTTTCTTCACCGGAGCGGCTTTCTTCGCCGGAGCGGCTTTCTTCGCCGGAGCGGCCTTCTTCACCGGAGCGGCTTTCTTCGCCTGAGCGGCTTTCTTCACCGGAGCGGCTTTCTTCACCGGAGCGGCTTTCTTCGCCGGAGCGGCTTTCTTCACCGGAGCGGCTTTCTTCGCCGGGGCGGTTTTCTTCGCCGGAGCGGTTTTCTTCACCGGAGCGGCTTTCTTCGCCGGAGCGGCCTTTTTCGCCGGAGCGGCCTTTTTCACCGGAGCGGCTTTCTTCGCCGCGGGCTTTGCCGGCGCGGATTTTTTCTCCGCCGTTTTTGCTGCGGGCTTCGCTGCCGGTTTTGCCGCGGAGGCTTTCGGTTGCGGCGGCGGCGAGTTTTTCTCTTTCGGCGCCTCCTTCGCGGGTTTTGCCGAAGAGCTGCGCTTCGGCGAACTTCTCGCACCACGCGCGGTCTCGGGTGAACCCTCGCTCGGCGATTTCGTTACGCGCTCCGGCGAACCGGCGCGCCGTTTCGAACCGACGTCGCGCACGCTGCGCGCGCGCTGTTCGGCGAGCCTGCGCTCTTCCTCTTCGTCGATCTCGGGAAGTCCGAGCTCGGCGCGACTGAAGCCGGCGATACTGGTTCCGGGCTGCGGCGTATCGACGCGTTTCGCGCGCTCGATGTGTTCGCGGCTCGCGCGCAACGCGACTTTCGCTAAACGTCCGCCGATCGGGAAGACGACTTCGTTGATGTCGAGTTCGCGGAGAATATCGATGATGCGCTCGAAGCCGTTGCCTTGATCCTTCGGGCTATGCGCGTCGGAGCCGATGGCAAGCGATACGTCCGCCGCCGAGGCTTTTCGCATGAGGCGCGTGTACGCCGCGAGCATTGCATCGCGTTGCTCGGCTTCAACGCCCTCGCGATAGAGAAAGCGAAGGTTGATCTCCACGGCGATTCCGCGTTCCTTGCAAATCTCGATGAGACGATCTTCGTATTGCTCGAGCGTGGCGGGCGCGGGCCATGCACCGAAGGTCGCTGCGACGTAGAAGTGCCCGACGATGTGCGTCGGCAGCGTCGAGATATCTTCGAAAAGACGCTGCGTGTAGAGCTCCCAGAGCCGCTCTGCACCGACAGAATCGAGCAATTGAGCGAACTCCGGGTTGTCGAAGGGCCAGAGCCAGTCCGCACCCTTTTCGGGATGGTCGATCGGCACGAAATGAATCGAACGCACGATCCCGTCGGGGCGCATCGCGTCGATGATGTTGGCGACATCGGGGCGCGAACGCGGATCGTTGTCGACCTCGGCGCCGATAGAAAAACGCATGCCGCGTCGCAGTGCCTCGGAGACGATCGTTGCATGCGCGACATCGACGACCGCGGTCTCCGCCGCGCCGTAGATATCGCCGGCGAGCGCGAGTTTG
Organism: bacterium; assembly: GCA_021782295.1. The sequence goes on from JAJXVC010000173.1 coordinate 4,467, forward strand.
AGCGCGCGACGCAGCGTGTTGATCGCACCGGGATCTTCAAAGGTGAGAAAGTTGACGTGGTCGCTCACCATAAGGAAGCGTGGCGAACCGCGCCTACAAGCGTGATAGAACCACAGAAAAAGCATGCGCGCACTATACGGCAACGGACGCTCTTCGGAATATGCTCGGTGTTCGCCCTTTGCG
>JAJXVC010000174.1 GCA_021782295.1 bacterium
GCAACTTTGGGGGCGCCCTTTCGGCGCTGACCGCAACCGACCTCGGGGTCGCCGCCGCCGCCGGCGCGATCCTTCGCAGCGGCGTTCCGGCGGGAGAGATCGACGAAGTGATCTTCGGGAACGTCATTCAGAGCAGTGCCGACGCAATCTATCTGGCACGCCATGTCGGCCTGCGAGCGGGCCTCCCGGTTCGCGCGCCGGCACTGACGCTCAATCGGCTCTGTGGCTCGGGGCTGCAGGCGATGCTCTCCGGCGCCCAGTCGCTCGCGCTCGGGCAGGCACGCTACGTGCTCGCCGGCGGTGCGGAATCGATGAGCCAGGCGCCGCACGTCGTTCGCGGTGCGCGCACCGGGTTCGCGCTCGGCGCGAAAGTCGCATTCGAAGATTCGCTCTGGGAGGCGCTTACCGATTCGTACAACGGCCTGCCGATGGCGATTACCGCTGAGAATCTCGCAGCGAAATATTCGGTCTCGCGTGAAGAGTGCGACGCCTTCGCGCTGGCGAGCCAGGAGCGCGCGCTCGAAGCGCAACGCAGCGGGTACTTTGCCGACGAGATCGTTGCCGTCGAGGTGCCGGGGCCGAAGGGCACGACCGTGCGCATCGATAGTGACGAAGGGCCGCGCGAGGGACTCTCGATGGAGCGGTTGGCAAAACTTCCCGCGCGTTTTCGGAAAGAGGGTGTCGTCACCCCCGGAAATGCCAGCGGTATCACCGACGGCGCCGCCGCGGTCGTCTTGACGACGGTGAAGCAGGCGCGCGCCGACGGAATCCGCTGGATCGGCCGATTGCTCGGCGGCGTCTCGGTCGGCGTCGATCCCGATATTATGGGGATCGGGCCGGCGATGGCGATTCCCGCGGCGTTACAGCGCGCCGGCATCGCGCGCGAGAGCGTCGATCTCATCGAGATCAACGAAGCCTTTGCACCGCAGGTCATCGCGTGTTTACGCGATCTCGGCGACGACGGCTCGAAACTCAATCCGCACGGCGGCGCGATTGCGCTCGGGCATCCGCTCGGCGCATCGGGGACACGCATCGCTTACACGGCACTGCACGAACTGCAACGTCGTGGCGGCGGGATAGCGGTCGCATCGGCGTGTATCGGCGGAGGCCAGGGAATCGCAGCCGTCTTCTCCGCGGAGTAACGTGAGCGATCCACAGATGCCCCCGCGCGCGCGCGTGCCGTGGGGGCGTCTGCTCGATATTGCAGCTGCCGTCGTGATCCTCTTCGCGCTCTGGAAAGTCTTCATCGCGCCGCGTTTTCTCAATGCGCCCGGCGTCTTTCCCGCTCCGCACGTGGCCTTCACGCGCTTGAACGGCGGCGCACCGTTCACCGTCGAGTCGACGCGCGGTCACGTGCTCTTTCTGGATTTCTTTGCGACCTGGTGCACGCCGTGTCGCGCGGAATTACCGCTCGTTCAGGCGTGGGAACGATCTCACCCGAAAGCGCTCGTCGTTCCGGTCGATGTCGGTGAATCGCGTGCTGCCGTCCGCCGCTTCGCTATCGCGCACGGCATGCACCATGTCGTTCTCGACCCGCAGCAACTCTCGCGGGGATACTTTCAAATCCTCGGTTTTCCAACGATGGTGGTGATCGATCCGCGCGGATATATTCGCGCGACCTGGACCGGCTTCAACCCGGCGATCGGGCCGGCGATGAGCAATGCATTGCAACATCTTCAGAAAAAGCGGTAGGAGCAGAGGCTTCTACCGCTTTTGGTATCGCCGGATCTCGTCTACGGATTAACGATAAATGTGTCGGAGGAGGGAATGTTCCAGGCCGTATAGGCGAGATAGAACGAGCCGTTGTTCGCCCACGTCGGCCCCCAGGAATTCGCGACGATGAACGCCCCTTTCGTGTCATCGTACCCGACGATCGTCATCGCATGTCCGCCGCCGGTCGCCGTCGGGCCGGTCCAGATATCGTTTGCCGTCAGATTGGAGAAGCCGGCGTCGACGTTTGCGCCCCAGAGCACCGGAACGCCGGCTGCAATCGAGGCTTTGATTTGGGCGATGCCGTTGGCGTCGGTGCGCGGCAGATAGGTGAAATTCGTGATCTTGTTCGGTAACGCCGCGGCGAACGCCGTCGCCGTCGGTTGGGTGAGGTAATCGGTCTCGTTGAAGGGCATATCGACCCACGGCGCGTCGCCCTTGGCGATGAGCAGCGTTAATGCATCGGACTCAAGGCTTCCGGCATCGCGTCCGCGATTGATTTGGTTGTAGACGAACGCCGGCGAGAGGATCTTCGTGTAATCGGGTGCGCCCGTTCCAGTAAGAAAACTCGAGTAATTGAAACGCGCACCCGAGATCGTCGAAGCGGTCATATACCCGGTCGCCCAGGCGACGCAGGAGCTCTGCGAACCCTGGCTGCCGCTCGGGGGACGCACCGCGATCGTCGCCGACAGCGGAAGCCGCAATGCGAGCGGTCGACGCGCCGAGCCGCTGAAGGTGACGCTGCCGTCACCGAAGGCGGCGGCCATCTCGTTGGTCATCCGTTGATCGCCGCCGACATCCTGCGTGACGCCGTTGACGATCGTGGTGTCGTTGGGAATATGCTCGACCAGCGTTGCGGTGCCGTTGAGCGATCCGACGCTGCCGGTGAAGGTCGTCGCTCCATATCCAGAAGATCCGCCGTTATAGGCGAAGGTCAGGCGTTGATTGGCACTCGTAAACTGAATGACCGGCAAGCTGCCGGGGGCGTTGCTCGGCGCGGTGACGAGCACCGGCGTCGAGAGCGGCTGCGAGCCGACGATCCGGTTGCCGCTCGCGTCGTAGGCCAGGAGCGTGAGGAGAACATTCTGTGCCGTCCCGATCTTCACGGTCGTCGGCTCGACGGAGAGCTTGACCGATGCGATCGTGCCGCCGAAACTCAGGCCGACGCTCTGCGCGTGGTAGAGGACATATTGGCCGATGGTGGCGGTCGAGAGCAGGCTCGTTCCTGCCGTGAGGTTGATGACGTAGCCGCTCGGCCCGACCGGGGCGTTCGGGATCGTCACGCTGCAGCCGGTCGGCGTGCAGGGGGCGGTCACCGACTGGGCGGGCTGGCCGATGATGTTACCGCTGACCGCGACGCCGCTCACTGCGCCGAGACCCGGCGATGGGATCGTGATATTGAAGGTCAGCGGGGTCGTGAGTCCGCTGACAAATCCCGGAACGGTGGCCGGGGTCGCAACCGCGGCGGGCGCCGACGGTTGCGACGGGAGAAAGGTGGCATTCGATCCACCACATGCGGCGAGTGCTAGTGCCGCGAATGCAGCAGTAGCAGCGAAGAACGCTCTCTGTAGGAACATCAAAAGCGACTTCTGTCGGAATACGACGGCATCCTTCGACGAAATCTTCGACAAGGAGCGCCTTTAAATCAAGTTTGCGTAAAGCGAAAACCCTATTTGCCGGACCAAACGGCTTTGCGCTTCTCAAGAAACGCACTCGTGCCTTCGCGGAAATCCTTGCTGTCGACGAGGAGACCGAACTCCATCGCCTCTACTTCAAGCGCGTCGGCGAGCGAGAGATGCTCCCCGCGGTGAATCGCACGTTTGCAGGCCGCGACCGCGAGCGGTGCTTTGGCGGCGATCGCACCGGCGACGCGGTGTGCTTCCTCCATCAAGCCCGCGAGGGGAACGACCCGCTCGACGAGCCCGATGCGCAGCGCTTCCCGCGCGTCGATGATCTCGCCGGTCAGGCAGAGATAGAGCGCCATGCCTTTCCCGACGAAGCGCGTGCTACGCTGGGAGCCGCCGTATCCTGGAATGAGGCCGAGATTCACCTCGGGTTGGCCGAATTTCGCATTCTCCGATGCGATGCGGATATCGCAGGCCATCGCCAGCTCGCAGCCGCCGCCGAGCGCGAATCCGTTGACCGCAGCGATCACCGGCTTCGAGAGCGATTCGATCTGCGTGGTGATGTGCTGACCGACGCGCGACTTGTCAGCGCCGGCACCGGCATTGGGAATTGCATTGAGTTCGCCGATATCGGCGCCGGCAGCAAAGGCTTTCTCCCCCGAGCCGGTGAGCACGATCGCGCGAATCTCCGGGCGTGCATCGAGCGCAGCGAGCGCGCGCGAGAGCTCGCCGAGCAGGGCAGCGTTGAGGGCGTTGAGGACGGCCGGGCGTTCGAGTGTGATCGTCGCAATCGGCCCGGCCTCGCTGACGCGAATGTTGCTCGCACTCTCACTCATAATCGTAGAAACCTTTGCCGCTCTTGCGGCCATGCCGTCCGGCGAGAACCATGCGCTTGAGCAACGGCGGCGCCGCCATCATCGGATCTTTGAATTCTTCGAACATGATTTGCGCGATATAGTACGTGGTATCGAGACCCACGAAATCGAGGAGCTCCAGCGGACCCATCGGGTATCCGCAACCGAGCTTCATGCCCTTGTCGATATCTTCTTTGCTTGCGAGCCCGCCTTCGTAGCAACGAATCGCATAGAGGAGATAAGGAATCAGCAGACGATTGACGACGAATCCCGGCGTATCTTGCGCAAGGATCGGTTCTTTGCCGAGCTGCTGCGCGAAGGCGTAGAGTTCGTCGATCGTATCTTGCGTCGTCGCGATCGTGCGCACGACCTCGACGAGTTTCATAATCGGAACCGGATTGAAGAAATGGAGCCCCGCGACGCGATTGGGACGTTTGGTCGTCGCGGCGA
>JAJXVC010000175.1 GCA_021782295.1 bacterium
GAGCCGCGAGCGTCTAGCGAGGAGCGGTGCGCGCAGGCGCGGCAAGCGCTGCGCACCGCCGCCTCGATACGGTTGCTTCGCAACCTACTCGGCGTGACAACACGCTACTCGGCGTGACAGCATACGACCGCGCAGGCGCGGCAAGCGCTGCGCACCGCCGCCTCGATACGCCGCTGCGCGGCTACTCGGCGTGACAGCACGCTACTCGGCGTGACAGCACGCTACTCGGCGTGACAGGGCTCGCCGAGCGCGCGCTCCATCTCGACGTGGAGGATTCCGGCGTCGAGAAACTCCGCCCCATGCGCAATAAAATCCGCACGCTCGTAGAATCCGCGAGCGTGCGTTTGCGCGTGGAGCACGGCGCGCGAAAAGCCGCGCCGCTGCGCCTCGTCGACGAGCGCATCGAGCAGCGCGCGGCCGATACCGCGCGCACGATACGCTGCAAGCACCGCCATGCGCCCGATCTGCACCGCACCATCGGGGCGAACGAAGAATCTTCCGGCGGCAACGGGGCGCCCGTCGAGTGCGATGAGCGCGTGACAGGCGCTCGCATCGCTGCGATCGTGCGCGTCGATCTCCTCTTCCTCGGAAACCCCCTGCTCGCGCACGAAGACCGCGCGCCGCACGGCGAATGCCCGCGCGATGCGTTCGTTATCCTCAACACCAAAGAGCTCGACCGTCATGACGGCGAACTTCCGCCCCCATGGCCGAACTCTTCTCGCTCGCCGTCGACGCGCGCATCCTCGCCGGCGATACGCGCGGCATCGGGCGCTATGCCCGCGCGATTCTCCGTCGCCTCGTCGCGCGCGAGGATATCGCCCTCACGCTGCTGCTTCCGGAGCGCTTTCCGTGGCTGCGCAAAGGCAGCCTCACTGCAGCGCTCGGCTCGCCGCGCTTCCGGCTCGCCGCTCGCCCGCCGCGCGATGCGCAGTTGCTCTGGCACCCGGCAAACGGGACGTTCTTTTCCGCCGCGGGGCTCGCATCGGTCGCGACGATTCACGATGCGGTGCCCTTTCGCTATCCCACTGAGGATCTCGCCGCGCGCACGCGCGAGCAAACGCCCTTTCTCCGCAGCGTTGCCGAATCGCAGCAGTTTATCGCGGTCTCGCATTTCGGTGCATCGGAGCTCACCGATGCATTCGCGATCGCGCCGGAGCGCATTGCGGTGATCCCGCACGGTGTCGAGCGAAGCTTCAACCCCGGCGATACCGCTGCGCTTCCCGGCCCGTTGCGCGCGGGTGGCTACCTGCTCTTCGTCGGCGATCCCGGCACCGAACGACGCAAGAATTTTTCGCTGCTCGTTGCGGCGCATGCCGCTGCATTCCCGAACGGCTCTCCGCCGATAGCGGTCGCCGGCTCACGCGCGCCGAGCTATGCCGGCGCGCAGTACCTCGGTGAGATTCGCGACGATATCCGCGGTGCTGAGAACGCGACCTTGCGTTCGCTCTACCGCGGCGCGCGCGCGCTCTGCGTGCCCTCGCTTCACGAAACCTTCGGCATGCCGGGAATCGAAGCGATGGCCTGCGGTACGCCGGTGATCGCCGCGCGCGCGAGCTGTCTGCCCGAGATTTACGGCGAGGCCGCGCTCTTCGCACCTCCCGATGATCCGCGCGCGTGGAGCGACGGCTTACAACGCATCGTCACCGACGATGCCTACCATGCCGAACTACGCGAACGCGGCCTCGCGCAGGCCGCGCAGTACGATTGGGATCGCAGCGCCGAAGCGCATCTCGCGCTCTTTCGACGCATTGCCGACGGCGATCCGAACGCCGCATGAGCGGGCGCATTCGCCGCGTGCATCTCGCCACCGGTCTGCTCCGTCGCGGAGATGCCGTTCTTCTCGTCGCCTCGCAGTACGCGTTTCCAACGACACCGCTCTGGGGGCTTCCCGGCGGGCATCAACGCGGGCGCGAATCGCTCGCGCACTGCGCCGAACGCGAGTGTTACGAAGAGACCGGCCTGCGCGTGCGCTGCGGCGAGCTCCTCTACACCAGCGAGAGCTACGACGGGGACACGCAGTATCTCAACAGCACGTTCGTCATCGAAGGAGCGGGGATCCCGCGCCTGCCCGAACGCGATGCTCGAGTCGTCGCCGTCGAGTTCGTTCGGATCGTCGACCTCGCCGCGCGCATCAGCGTTGCCGTCGTGCGCGAACCGCTGTTAGCGGCGCTGCGCAACCCGGGGGAACGCCGCTATTTTTTCTTCCCGTCGGTCGACGTCAGCGTGCGATATGGGCGGTCGCGCCATTCGCGCCCCTCTAAAACGTGAGCGATAACATCGACGGGCTCTCCGCCGACCGTCGCACCGCGCGGCAAGAGCGTATCGCGCGTGAACCCTAAGCGTTCGAGTACCGCGATCGAAGCAAGGTTTTGCGGCACGCAATAGGCGCAGACGCGCTGGAGACGAGCGATGCCGAAGGCTTCGTCGAGCAATGCGCTCACCGCTTCGGTTGCAAAGCCTCGCCCGCGAAATTCCGCGAGCAGCGTGTAGCCGACTTCACCGGCCCCCGGCTCGCGTTCGGGAATGCGTAGCGATATCCAGCCCGCGTGTTCGCCGCTCTCGCGCACGACGACGAGCCATTCATAGCGCCCGTGCTGCCCGGAGCCCAGGTGCAGCGGACGGCGCGAGACGCTTTCGACGAAGGCCGTCAAACGGAGCCCCGGAAGATCCTGATAGGCACGCAGATCCGCGGCTTGGAGGATCTGCCAGAGTCGGTCGGCGTTGAGCGCGGTAACCGGTTCGAGCCGGAGACGCTCCGTCAGCATCACCCGCAACGGAGGAACCCCTTGTCGACGCGCGCGTCGCGCGTGAAGGTGGCAGCGGAGGGTTGACGATGATACCGATTGCCACAGCCTATCATTCCGACGGTCGCTGCGAGGTCGCGTTTACCGGACGCGTCATCGATGCACCGCACTTCTTCTTCGGCACGAAGACGCAATGCGAACACGAAGCGTTCGATGCGCGCACGACAGCCGGCCCCGTCGAGATCGTCGACAACGTCGGGCTTGCACCGCGCGTTCCGCTTCACCCCGGAGATCGCATCGAGGTCCGCGGCGAGATGGTGCACGATAGCGACCGCCCCGAACCGATCGTGCATTGGACGCATCGCGATCCGGCGGGGAGACATATCGACGGTTTCATTCGCGTTCATGGAGAGACCTATGCGTGACGCGCGCGTTCGCGAGCGGCTGCGACATCGCGCCGAAATTCATCGGGGCCGAACGTCGCGAAGGCATTGACGATCTCTTCGTAGCGAGGGTCGAGCAGCGAGGTACTCTGCACTTCAAGGATACCGTTCTTCGAACGCGCGGCGTCGATGTGAATGGAGTGATAGCGCGCCGCGGTCGTCGCCCAAAAGTGCGGATTACTAAAAACGACGGTCCGGCTTCCGCTCTTTCCGCCGAGGCTCTGCTTCACCACGAGCGTGTACACCGGATCGTTTTTCGAGCGCGGCTTCGTATTGGTAAGCTTCCAAAGCCCCTTCGTTTCCAGCGCCTCGAAGAAAAATGAGACGTTGAAGGTCGCGTGCGGCGGCTGCGTGACCTTGACCAGCAGCCCCTTGTAGCTCCGAACCTCGTAACGATATTTCGAGACGCCGTTGAAGTCGGTAATATGATAGCGCTCTTCGTAGATCGGCGGTTTTGGATAGCGTATCGTCAGCGTGAGGTCGATTGCACTCGGAGCATGCGCGACCCGGACGACGCCGTTCCAACGACTCAGTTCGTCGGGCGCGTAAAATTTCCAACCCCACACCGCTAAGAACGCGGCGAGGAGCGCCATAAAGATCGGGAAACTATAGCGTCGCATCGGCCCGTTCGCGCTCCGAGCGTTGCTGTGCGTCGAGGACGCGATTGACCAGCGCATCGGCGAGTTTGTTCTGCTTCCGCGGCACGTGCCCGATATCGACCCGTTGAAAAGCACGTAAGAGTTCGAGCGCTTGCCGGTGCAACGGTTGGAGCGCGAGGTTTTTCACGCGATACTCCCCGAGCAGTTGTTTGACCACGAGCTCGGAATCGAGCCGCACCGTTAACGCTTGCACCCCAAGCCGCTTCGCAGCCTCGAGCCCGGCAAGGAGGCCGTTCCACTCGGCGACATTGTTGGTTGCATGGCCGAGATAGCGAAAGGCCTCCTCGATCACCGTACCGCCATCGTCGATGAGGACCGCAGCGCCCGCGGCGGGGCCGGGATTGCGGCGCGCGCCGCCATCGGCAAAGAGGGTCACGTGATAGGGGGCCTGAGCATCCATAAAGACCCGATTAGCCGAATCGTTACGGATTTCCGGCTTCCGTATCAGGAGCGGGTGCTCGCGCGCTCGAACGGGAGAGATCATGGGGGAGCGCACGCTCGATCGCACGTTGTTGTTGCATGTCGGAACGCATAAGACCGGGACGACGGCACTGCAGGCGATGCTGATACTCAACCGAGAAGCCCTTGCAGGGCAGGGAATTTATATCCCCGATACCGGTCGCGTGCCTCAAACCGCCGACTACGATACGCCGGGGCATCATGCGCTTGCCTGGGAGCTCGCAAAACCGCTACCGCATCCCCTGATCGAAGGCGCCGTCGAGGAACTGCAGGCGCAGGCCGCGCGCACCGCCGTCATCAGTAGCGAAGAGTTCAGCCCCATCCACCA
>JAJXVC010000176.1 GCA_021782295.1 bacterium
AGCATCGAGTTAACCGCGCGAAAAATTCGCGTGAACGCCGTGGCGCCGGGAGCGGTCGATACCCCAATGCTCTGGAACAATCCCAACGTGAAGAGCGGCGCCGAAAAAGTTACCGGTGCAGTGGGAAAGCCCGAGGATCTCGCCGAGGCGATCTGCTTCCTCGCTTCGAGCGATGCGGCGTTCGTCAACGGCACGACGTTGGTCGTCGACGGCGGCCGGCTCGCGAACCTCTAAGCGAGCGGCTACCCCTGTAACGCTTCGGCGATAACGCGTTCCTGTTCGACGGCGTGCGCGCCGGGATAACCTTCCGACGGACTCGCGCGATAGGGCCGGCCGACGTAATCGATCTCGAGCGGGCGTTCGAGCCGTTCGAGCAGACGACGTCGCACGTACGCACGCGCGCCCATGTTCTTCGGTTCCTCTTGCACCCAGACCAATCGTTTGAGATTCGGATAGGTCGCAAGCAGCGCGTTCATCTCTGCCCCCGGCATCGGTGAGAGCAACTCGATGCGCACGATCGCGGTCTTGCTGCGAGCCGCATACTGCGGTGCGGCAACGAGATCGTGATAGATCTTTCCGGTGCAAAGCACGATGCGTTCGATCTTCGATTTGTCGGTCACGCTGGGGTCGTCGATGACCGGCTGGAACGAACCGGTTGCCATCTGGTTGATATCGCCGTAGGCGCTTTCCAGACGCAGCAATGATTTCGGCGTCATCACGACTAACGGCACCGGATTCGGCGAACCGGCCTGCATACGCAATAGGTGGAAGTAATTTCCGGCCGTCGATGGGTACGCGACGCGCAGATTCCCTTCGGCGGCGAGTTGCAAGAAGCGTTCCAGACGCGCGCTCGAGTGTTCCGGGCCCATGCCTTCGTACCCGTGCGGTAACAACATCGTGAGGCGCGAGGTCTGCCCCCACTTCGCCTGACCGGCGGCGATGAATTGGTCGATAATGATCTCGGCGCCGTTGACGAAATCGCCGAATTGCGCTTCCCAGAGCACGAGTGCCTTCGGGAGCGTCACCGCGTATCCGTATTCGAATCCGAGGCAGGCGTACTCCGAAAGCGGGCTGTTGTGAATTTCGAACGAGGCCGTTGCATCGGCGAGATGCGCGAGCGGTACGAACGACGCGTTGGTCGCCACATCGTGCAACACCGCATGGCGGTGGCTAAACGTGCCGCGCCCGGTATCTTGGCCGGTAATGCGAATCGGAACGCCGGAAGTGACCAACGAGGCAAAGGCCAGCGCCTCGGACATGCCCCAATCGACCAAACCCTTCTCGGCGATGAGCGCACGTCGGCGCTGGAACTGCGCGATGAGTTTTTTGTTGACGGTGAAATCGGCCGGGACGCGGACTGCATCCTCGCTCCAAGCGAGCAACTTCTTGCGGTCGATCGGCTTTAGCGTTGCCGTTTCGATCGGCGTCGCTTGTCCGATTTTTTCGATAAGGCTCTTGCCGCCGTCGGCTTTCACGCGTGCGTTCGCACTCTGCAACGCCTTCGTTGCCTGTTCGATCATTTCGTTCGCGCGTTCGGCCGTAATGATTCCCTGCGCGACGAGTTTGTTGGCGAATAATTCGCGCGCGGTGGGATGCGTCTTGATCTTTTCGTAGAGTAACGGCTGTGTGTACGCCGGTTCGTCTTGTTCGTTATGACCGAAGCGGCGATAACCGATGAGATCGATGATGACGTCACGCTTGAACTGGCGCCGGAAATCGACCGCCAGGCGCACTGCGTCGATGCATGCATCGACATCGTCGGCATTGACGTGAACGATCGGAACGTCGAAGCCCTTCGCGAGATCCGACGCGTACCGCGTCGAACGGTCGTCGTGCGGATCGGTGGTGAAGCCGACCTGGTTATTGGCAATAATGTGGAGGCTTCCGTCGGTAGTGTAGCCGGCGAGTGACTGAAGGTTGAAGACCTCCGAGATGATCCCTTGGCCGGTGAATGCGGCATCGCCATGAATGAGGATCGGCACCGCGCGGTTGCCGTCGCGAACCGGAGCGCCCGCGGCGTGATCGCTTTGCAGCGCGCGCGCCGAGCCTTCGACGACCGGATCGACCGCTTCGAGATGGCTGGGATTATGAGCGAGCGTCACGGTGATTTCGCGCCCATCATGCGCGCGATAGATGCCGGTTGCACCTTGATGATACTTCACATCGCCGGTTACATCGTCATCGCCGACTTCACCACGATCGTGCGCCGCTTCGAACTCGCCGAGCAGTTCATCGTAAGGAAGGTTGACGACATGCGCGATCACATTGAGACGACCGCGATGTGCCATGCCGATGACGGCATTCCCAACGCCCTCGGCTGCGAAGCGCTCGAGCATCTCTTCGAGCATCGGCACCATCGCGTCGAGCCCCTCGCCGGAGAACGTTTTTTGCCCGAGGTACGTCTTGCGCAGGTAGCGCTCGAAGGTTTCGCCACGCGTCAGGCGCTCCAATAAACGCTGCTGGTGTTCGCGCGAGAGCGGCGTGCGGTGCGAACCGGTCTCGATCGCGTCACGCATCCACCGCCGTTGTTCGCGGTTGGAGATATGTTCGAATTCGTAGGCGAGCGAGGAGCTGTACGTCTCGCGCAGATGCGGGAGCACCTCGGCGAGCGTATTTCCCGGCACCTTCACGCGCAACACGCTTGCGGGAATCGCATTCTGCATCGCATGTGTCAGCCCGTAGGTCGCCGGATCGAGCGATTCGTCGCCCGGCGGGGTCGAGCCGAGCGGGTCGAGATTCGCCGCGAGGTGGCCGTGCGTGCGATAGGCAGCGACGATTGCCGCGGCGGCGGCAACACCGCGCATCATTTCGTCCGAAGGCGCACCCGAGGACGCGCTTGCAATCGGCACCGGCGCCTTCGCACCGAGTTGCGGTGCGGGGCCTGCAAGAAGCGATAGCGTCGAAAACGCGCGTTCGTAGAATTCGCTCTCGCCTTGCAGCAAGCGATCGATACGGCGCAAAAATTCACCCGACTGCGCGCCTTGAATAACGCGATGATCGTAGGTGTTCGTCATCTGCATTACTTTGCCGATGCCGAGGCTACGGAGCGTCGTTTCATCGACGTTGGCGAAGCCGGCGGGGTAGCCGATCGCGCCGGTGGCGAGGATCGAACCCTGCCCTGCCATGAGTCGGGGGATCGACGCAACGGTACCGATACCACCGGGATTGGTGAGCGTGAGGCTCGCACCGGTCAGATCGTCGGCAACGAGTTTATTATCGCGGGCTTTCGCGACGAGCGCGTCGTACGCGGCGACGAAGCCGGCGAAGTCGAGTTTGTCGGCGTTTTTGATGACCGGCACCACGAGGAAACGCGTGCCGTCTTTTCTTTCGCTATCGACGGCAAGCCCAAGGTGTACGCCGGGTTCGATGCGCGTCGGCTTGCCGTTCTCGGTGCGGAAGCTGTACGTAACGAACGGCATCTCGCTTGCAGCTCGCACGATCGCAAAGGCGATGAGGTGCGTGAACGAGATCTTTTCGCTGCGTTTCGCAGCTTTGATCGCGGCATTCAGTTCGCGCCGACGCGCGTCGAGAACGTCGACGCCGAGCGTGCGGAACGATGTTGCGGTGGGAATGCTGAGGCTCTGCTCCATGTAGCCGACGAGCGCGGCGGCCGGCCCTTGCAACGGCGTACGTTTCACATCGGCAGCGAGCGGCGGCAACTGCGCACCTTTTGCGGCGGCGGCAGGACGCGCACTTCCGCTGCGAAGTGCCGAGGCGATATCGCCGCGCAGCACCATACCGTCGGGGCCGGTGCCGGAAACGGAGTGGAGATCGAGTTCGAGTTTGCGCGCGATGCGCTGCGCTTGGTGCGAAGCCGTGAGCGCGCCGCTGCGTGTCGGCGCAGGCGCCGCGGGTGCGGCGGGTTTTGCAGCCGGCGCGGATTTCGTCGGCGTTGTTGCGACGGCGGCGTTTTCATCGAGACGCATCAGCACCGCGCCGACCGCGAGCGTCTGCCCCTCGGTGACGAGAATCTCCGTAATGACTCCGGCGGCCGGAGCGGGAACTTCGACGTCGACTTTGTCGGTCGTGACATCGACGAGCGGGTCGCCGGCGGCGACGGCATCGCCGACCTTCACGCGTACTTCGACAACCGAGCCCTCGGTTACCGACTCACCCATCTCGGGAAGCGTGACGTCGAGAATCTTCGGCGGGCCGGCGGGGGCTGCAGGCGCGGCAGCCTTGGCGGCGCCGTTCGTTGCACCGTTGGCGGAGCCGGCAGTTGCGGAGGTATCGATCTCGGCAAGCAACGCGCCGACGGCGATGCTCTGCCCCTCGTCGGCGTGCAAGCTCGCGATCACGCCGGAGGCGGGCGCCGGTACCTCGACGTCCACCTTATCGGTCGTGACGTCCACGAGCGGCTCGCCCTGGGTGATGTACTCGCCGACGCGCTTGCGCCATTCGACGATCGAACCCTCGGCGACCGACTCGCCCATCTCCGGGAGGGTCACCTGCACCAGGGTGTCTGCCACTTTGTCGATTCTCCGTCTTTCCTGCGTGATGAAACTATGAACCGTAGTTATACGGGCCCGCGCCAGGCGAACCCCTCGATTCTAACGCCCCTCGGCGAGGAAACCTACGACCCAAGCCACGGGGAG
>JAJXVC010000010.1 GCA_021782295.1 bacterium
CTCCCGCTCGCGCTCGTCGGTTTCGTTCTGGCGACCGTATATTATCGTTCGAAAAATCTCATTATTTCAATGCTAACGCACGCGTCTTTTAACGCGATCGCCTTTTCTTCGCTGTTATGGATAAAGACGCACTAAACCGCGCCGATGCGAATCAGCGCGTCGAGAACGAGTTCCGGAGATATCCTTTCCGTTCCAACCTGTTCGATGCGATAGTCGAGACTCGCCGGCAAGGTCGTTGCTGCCGGCCGTCGGTGATAACCGCGTAGAATCGGGCCCTCGCCGACGAGATGGAGTGCAAGCGGATTCGGTTCGTCGTACCACGTCGGATAGTGCGCGAGCCACAAGCCGACGAGCGGGACCCCCCCGCGAGCCGAAACGGCGTGCATCGGCCCGGCGGGGACACCGACCACGGCGTGGAGACGCGCCATCAACGCGAGGAAGATCGTCGCAAACGGTTCGTCGATCTCCGCCGCGAACGTACGAAACGAGAGCACATTGTTACGTTCGTGCCAACCGTCATGGGGATCGCCGAGAGCATCGAGCAGAATCACCCGCATGCGCGCATCACGCGTCCCGAGCAGTTCGACGAAAGCCCGTGCATCCTCGTTCGGCCACGCTTTCTCAGGCGCGGTATGCCCGCTGGTGGCAACAAGCAGCAATCGCTGCTGCGGCTCGATATATCGCGCGAGCGCGTCGTCGAATCGCCGCTGCACGTCAGGCGGTACGGCGAACGAGAGTGATTGCGGGAGCGGCCGCGCGAGATCGAATTCTGCGAGCCGTCGCTCGCCGACGAGGGATCGTGCGAGCGCTCGCGCCTTGGTGTGAAACGGAAAGGCGAGCCGCCCCTCCGCCGGCTCAGGATAATCGGTGTAGAGCAACGCCGTTGGTGCGAAGTCGGCGAACGCTTGCGGAAGTTCACCGGGGAGGGCGATGCGCTCTCGTTTCCCCGACAGCCGCTTCCAGTTCAGGCCGAGATGCAGGGCGCCCAACGCCGATCCATTTCCCACCGCACGGATCCCCGAAGGGAATGCAGCAACGGGTCGCTCGCCCGCAAAGAGCGCGCTGTAATCGTCGCCGATGCGAAATATTGCGTAGGCATTCTCCGGCGCCAGCAGCGGAGCAACGTGGCCGAAGTGTACCCAATCGCCGAAGCCGTGCGGCCAGTAGATCGCGATGCGTTCACCGCGGAGCCGTGCAAAGTCGGCGATGCGTTCGTTGTATGCGGGCAGCACCACACTCGGAAGACCCGGGGCGATCGCCGGGTGGCGCGGGAAGAGATTAGCGAGCATCGACGAGCGCGGTAAGACGCGTGCGGATCTTTTCGACGAAGGCGCGATTTGAAAAGCCGGCGGCATGCGCGCGCATCCGATCCTCATCGAATGCGGCTGGATCGAATCGAAGCAATGCTGCGGCGAGATCTTCCGCTTCAGCACGGTCAAAAAACGAGCCGGTCCTTCCCTCGATGATGCTTTCGGTCGCGCCGCCCCCTCGATACGCGATGCTCGGCGTTCCGCTCGCAGCCGCCTCCAACGGCATGAGCCCGAAATCTTCGACGCCCGGAACGATCACCGCGCGCGCGCGGGCGAGTTCTTCGGCGATCGCACGGTCGCCGAGTTCACCGAGAAAGGTCACCGGCGCCCCCTGCGCTCGCCGCTCCAGCGCTGCCCGCATCGGGCCATCGCCTACGATGCGCACCGGCCTCTTTGCGATACGCGCCGCGTCAATCGCCAGATCGATGCGTTTGTACGGCAGCATCCGCGCCACGACGAGAAAAGCATCTTGCGGATCTCGCCGTTGTGTGAATCGCTCGGTATCGACCGGCGGATGGAGTACCTCGAGGCTTCGGCCGTAGTATTTCAGCGCGCGTCGTGCCGTCGTTGCGGAGTTTGCGAGCATCTCGGTCGGGCGCTGTGCTGCACGAAGATCCCAGCGCTGCAGCGCCGCGACCAACGGGCGCGCGACGATTCCGACGCCCAGTCCCCCGACGTATGCCTCGTAATCGAAGAGAAAGCGGCTTACCGAGTGCAGGTAACAGAGATGCACGCAACCGGGAGGAACGCGAATGCCTTTCGCCCATGCCGACGACGAACTAACGATCGCGTCGTACCCCGTAAAATCGAATCGTTCGAATGCGTTTGGATAGAAGGGCGCGTACCAGCGAAAATGCGAGCGAATTCCCGGCATGCCGGCGAGCCACGAACGATGAATCGTACGCCCGGCAAACCAGTCACCGGTTTTCTGCGCGTCATAGAACGCCGTATAGATCGGCGCGTCAGGAAACGCTGCAGCAACGACCGCGAAAACGCGTTCGGCACCGCCGCGTTGATTGAGGTAATCGTGGACGAGTGCGAGCTTCAGGAGCCGCTTCCGTCGCTTCCCTGCACGACGGCGATGGTGGGATGGACGAGATAGCGTTTTGCAACGCGCGCCAGATCGGCAGGAGTTACTTTCGCAATTGCTGCGATGATTTTTACGACCGGGTCGCCGGTGCCGCCGGCTGCACGATAAACGCGTAGCAGACGCAAACGGAGTCGCGGATCGCTTTCCTGGCGAGCAAAATCACCGATCGCCTGCGCCTTCAAGCGATCGATATTCCCGTGAAGTTTCCCATCACCGATCATCTGCGATAGCGCGAGCGCTCCACCGATGAGCCGATCGGGGCGACCGACCGCACCCGATGCATAGAGCAGTAACTGCGGATGCCCGCCGAGCGAGCGATATCGAGCACCGTAGGATCGACGGATGTAAAAAGCATCGAGCCCTTTGGGCAGACCCGCCGTTTCGGCGAGAATCCGTTTCATCAGCGCCGCCTCGACCAACATCGCGGGGAAATCCGCCGAGGTCGGTTTGGGAGCCAGAAATGACGCGACGATCATCGTCGAGAGCGTCGGTCTCGTCGTGCGTAAGATCAAACTCGACGCATCGAGCGACAACGACGGCGAGTTCACCCGCGGCGACTTGCCGCCGGGAAGCGCATTACCGAGACGTGTGAGTGCGGCGGCGAGCCCCGGCGTTTCTTCGCCGACGATCGTGGTTGCGAGGTCTCCACGCCGATAGTTCCAACGATAGAACGCTCGCGCTTGCGCGATCGAAAGATGTTGAATCGAAAACGGTGTCCCCTCGAGCGGCATCGCGAGATTGCCCGAACGCGCGAACGAACGGCGCAACATCTCCGTCGCCAACTCCCAGTTATTCTGCCGACGTTCTGCGATTCGGTCGAGGAGCGCTCTCCGCGCCTCGGTCAGGGCTGCCAGCGAGAAGTCCGGTGCATTCATCGCCGTCGCCAACACATCGACGAGGGTCGGCATCGCCTGCGGGAGCCCCGCGAGTTCGATCGCGACGCGATCGTCATGGACGTTGATACTGAGATCGCCGCCCTCGGAACGGATTGCATCTTGCAGCGGCAGCGAGAGGCCGCCGACCTCGACCGGTGTCCGCGCGAGCAGGTGCGCATCGAGCGCTGCGACACCGTTCTCGCTCTCGCGCTCCCGGTCGAGCCCGGCGCGCAGATCGAATTGCACGAAGGTCACCGGACGAACCGGCAATGCCGCAGTTGCACTTCCGCTTTCGGCGCGGACGTTCTGCGGCGTACAGAGCGCTGCGAGGAGAAGGGCGACGGCGAACGGCGCGAGGCGCTTCATTACACGCTCTTTTCTGCGATGGGGTTCATGATGATCGTCGTTGGATGGTTGAGATAACGTCGCACCGCGGCGGCAATGCGCTCCGGTGTGAGCCGTGCAATACTCCGGGCATACGCACCACCCGGCAAGCCGGGGGCATATGCCGCGTCACCCGCGGCAGCATACCAACCGAGATTATCGGCGAGCCCCTGGGGCACGTCGATCGCCGAGGCGATATGAAACTGAAAAGCTCGAAGCAGGCGTTGAAAACGCGATTGCGAGAGCGGCGTGCGCAATCGCGTGAGATCCGCAAGCAACACATTTTCCATCTTTTTTGGATCGTTGCCGACACCAAAGATGGTAAAGACGCCGACGCTTTGCAACGTGACGAAGCGCGCCACCGCCACATTTCCGGTAGGCAGCGGTAACGCCCGGCCCAGTTGCCGGTCGAGAAGGGCCGACGCGACAAAATCGAGCGCCGTGGCATCATCGCGCGAGGTAATCGGCGGCCCTGCGAACCCGATGGCGATGGCCCTGCTCGAACCTTCGACCGACTGCGTTGAAGCACTCGCACTGACCGGCGATCCGATCGGCGCGTCGTTTCCCGAGCGTCCGCCCACCGAGACATCCCCTAAGAGTCCGTCACCGACCGCGCCCGCAAACGAAAGGCTCGCATTCCCCGGGCGAAAAGCTCGCTCGGCATACTGCTGTACGCGTTGCAAATGAATCGCATCGAGCGATGAAGCCGAGGTCGGATAGATCGGCGAGTGCATCGGTCCATCGGAGAAAAGCGCTGCAAAAAGATGGGTCTCGAGTTCGTTCTCGATATTAAAACGCTCTTCGACGGCACGTACACCGGTCTCGTGCCGCGCTTCGTCGAGCGTTTTTTCGTCGATCGTTCCGGCAAAATAGGCTTGCGTCAACGCGTGGAGCGCGGTCGATGCCTCCGCCTTGGGAACAACGACACTGATTCCTAAAAGATTCGGTGACGGCTCGATCTCGATCGTTCCGCCGACGTTTTCGACGATCTCGCGCAACGACGATCCGCCCGCGATCGGAGCGTCGGCGAGGGCATGCGCCGCAAGATCGGCGATTCCCGGAGCATCGAACGAATAGCCGCTTGCAGGCACGCGCAACCAAAGGCCGATCGCCGCGGTCGGCGAGCCCGGGTCGGCGGCAAACGCATAGCTCGCGCCGCTGTGCAGTTCGCCGATCGCTACGCCCTGCTCCGCGCTTGCGCGAGGAACGACGAGGATCGGAGCGAGAACGGCAAACGCGAGAATCGCGTGTGCGAGGCGCTTCACGCCGGCTCCGGCGAGATCGTCGGCGGCAAGCGATGCGTATCGCCGCGATCGGCCGGATGGCCGACGCTGCGGTCCGGCGGCGGCGCCTCCGGAGCGTCTTCGGAAGATCCGCGGTCGTAGGGGCGTCCCTGGACGATTGCCAGCACCTCGTCTGCCTCCACGGTCTCGTGTTCGAGCAACGACGCCACCATGCGTTCGACTTTATCCCAGTTCGTACTGAGCAGTTGGCGGCCGCGTTCGTAACAGGTCTCGACGATGCGGCGCACCTCCGCATCGATTTTGCTCGCGACCTCTTCGGAGTAATTTCGTTCCTCGCCGAAATCGCGCCCGAGGAAGACTTGGTGCGCGCCTCGCCCGTATTGAATCGGGCCGAGATCGCTCATACCGTATTGCGTTACCATCCGCCGTGCAAGCTGCGTGGCTTTTTCGAAATCGTTGCTCGCACCGGTCGTCACGTCGCCGAACTGGATCTCCTCGGCGAGGCGTCCGCCGAGCGCCATCGTGATATCGGAGAGCAGCTCTTCGCGCGTGACGCTGTGGCGGTCGTCCTCGGGCAGCGACCAGGT
The DNA here is from genome assembly GCA_021782295.1 of bacterium. Next base: position 5,491 of record JAJXVC010000010.1, read on the forward strand.
AATACCCAGCGCCATTCCGCGCGGGATAATCGTGACCTTATGCACGGGATCGGATTTATCGAGCATCGCGCCGAGAATGGCGTGCCCCGATTCGTGATAGGCGGTATTCTCTTTCTCTTTTTGCGACATCACCATCGATTTGCGCTCGGGGCCGACCATCACGCGGTCGATCGCCTCGTCGCAATCCGCCATCTCGATGATGTTCTTGTTCCGACGTGCGGCGAGCAACGCCGCCTCGTTGAGCAAATTCTCCAAATCGGCGCCGGAGAATCCGGGCGTCCGCTTTGCCAGCGTGTCAAGTTGCACTTCTCGCGCGAGCGGTTTATTGCGTGCGTGCACTTCGAGAATCTTCTGTCGTCCCTTCAAATCCGCGCGATCGACGACGATCTGCCGGTCGAAGCGCCCGGGGCGCAGCAACGCAGGGTCGAGAACGTCGGGGCGATTGGTCGCCGCGATGAGAATGACGCCGGTATTTTGGTCGAAGCCGTCCATCTCCACCAGGAGTTGGTTGAGCGTCTGTTCGCGCTCGTCGTGTCCGCCGCCGAGACCGGCACCGCGTTGCCGACCGACGGCGTCGATCTCGTCGATGAAGATAATGCACGGCGCGGATTTCTTCGCTTGTTCGAAAAGATCGCGAACGCGCGATGCGCCGACACCGACGAACATTTCCACGAAATCCGAACCGGAGATCGAAAAGAACGGGACGCCGGCTTCACCTGCAACGGCGCGCGCGAGCAGCGTTTTGCCCGATCCCGGCGGACCGAGCAGCAGGACACCTTTGGGGATTCGCGCGCCGAGCGATTGATATTTTTTCGGATACTTGAGGAAATCGACGATCTCGCCGAGCTCGACCTTCGCCTCCTCGACCCCGGCAACGTCATCGAAGGTGACCTTCGCGCGATTCTCCGATAGCATCTTCGCGCGCGAGCGCCCGAAATTCATCGCTTGGCTGCCGCCGCTCTGCGCCTGTCGGAAAATGAAGATCATCAAGACGACCAATGCCAGCATCGGCAAGAGCGAACTCAACCCATTGAAAAACGAGGAGCTCGGTGGGTTTTCGAAACCCCACTTGCCGCTCTTGACGTGCGCCTGCAACTGCGCCACGAAGGCGCTGTCTTTATTGGGGATCGTTACCGTGTAGCTCTTCCCGGCGGTGGTTTTGCCGGAACCAAGAAGGCCTACTGCGTGGAACGACTCGATCTTTCCGGCATCGAGTTGGGCGATAAACGAACCGTAATCGAGCGGCTTAACGGTCGTCGGAGCGCTGACGAACCGATCGACGATGAGCAGGACGATGACGACGGCCACGCTGACGAAGAGCAACTGACGAAGGATTTTCAAAATGGTACGATCTCACTACTTCTCGGGAGCGAACGACTCCGGTTTGAGGCGCGCGATGATGGGCAGATTCCGATAGAGTTCCCGATAGTCGAGGCCGTAACCTACGACAAAGGCGTTGGGGCAACGCAGGCCGACGTAATCGAGAGGCACGTCGACGAGACGGCGCTCAGGCTTCTCTAAGAGTGCGGCGGTGCGCAACCGCGCCGGCGACCGTTGAACGAGCAGCTCGCGCAGATACTGCATCGTTAACCCGTTATCGACGATGTCGTCCACCAGCAGGACGTTGCGGCCGCGGACCGACCCGGCGAGATCCTTTCGCAATTGAACCTCCCCGCTCGACCGCGTCGCGTTCCCGTAACTTGAAGCCCATATCGTCTCAACGTTCAGTTCGCTCGGGGCGTTCGGTTGTCGGGCGATTGCCCGAACCAAATCGGTGAAGACGAAGAGCGCCCCTTTCAACACCCCGACCACCAGCATTGGTTCCCCGGAAAAGTCCCGCGCAATCGCCGCAGCCATCTCCTCGATCGCTGCGTTTATGCGACTTTCGTCGAAGAGCACCTCGGCGATAGCATCTCGATAGTCGTTCATTCTTCCACCGGCATTCCGTCTTGCAACAGCACGCTTGCCCCTCCTCCGAGCCCGTAGCGTCCGCTCCCCCCGCGCTCGATCGCTACGAGGAGCGCGTCGACGCGCTCGAACGCCCCCGCTTCGCGGCCGAGACGGCGCATCAGCGCACCGGCGAGCCAGCGCCGCGCCGCGGCGCGATCGGCATCTTCGGCGGCGGCGGCGTTCCCCGCGATCTTCGCCGCGCGAGCAACCGCACGGTCGAGCCCCGGAAAGCGCGGCCGCAACGCATCGAGCGCATCGCGCACGGCATTGCGGCGCACGTCGAGCTCGGCGTTGCTCGGGTCGACGGCGTAGGGCAGCGTGCGAACGTGGCAATAGGCGCGCAGCACCTCCCCGTCGACGGCGAGGAGCGGACGCAGCAGTTCGACCTCCGGCGAGAGCGGGCGGCGTACGCGCATCCCGCCGAGCCCGCGCTCGCCGGCACCGCGAAAGAGCGCGAGCAAAACGCTCTCCGTCTGATCCTGCGCGTGGTGCGCAGTGACGACCGCATCGTTGCCCCATGCGCGTGCGTGTTCGAGCAACGCCTCGTAGCGACGGTCGCGCAGCGTCGCTTCGTCAGCGCCTTCGGGTTCGATGGCCAGCGTATCGACCGGAATCCCGAGGCCGGAACCGACGCGCAGTACCACGCATTCATCTTGCCAGGCCGAACGTCGCATCGCGTGGTGGACGTAGGCGACGCGCAGTTGCAGGTCGAGTCGCTCGGCGAGCGCAGCAAGAACGGCGACCAGCGCAACGGAATCCGCCCCACCGCTGCACGCCACGCTGATTCTGCGCCCGACCAAGAGCGCGCGCTCCCGCAAAACGGCGATTTCAAGATCGCGTTCGGGATGCGCCCCCCTCATCGTCGGGCTAGTTCGCGTTCGGTCTCGCGCGCGCTCTCGCGCTTGACAAGATCGGCACGCTTATCCCACATTTTCTTTCCCCGAGCGAGCCCCAATTCGATCTTGACTTTACCGCGCGTAAAATAGAGGCGAAGCGGAATGAGCGTCAGCCCCTTCTCTTCGAGCGCCGATTTCAAACGCGCGATCTGTTCGCGATGCACGAGCAATTTGCGCGGACGTTTCGGGTCGACGTTTGAAAACGTTCCTTCACGATAACTCGGAACGTGCATTCCGAGCAGCCATAACTCCCCATCGCGAATGCGCGCATAGCTTTCGGCGATGCTCGCACCGCCCGCGCGAATCGATTTCACCTCGGTACCGGTAAGCGCGACGCCCGCTTCCAGCGATTCGAGAATCGCATAATCGTGGCGAGCGCGGCGATTGTCGATACTCGGCGTACGCGCGCTGCTCGCGGCTTGCGCCTCGGCGAGGCGCTGCTGTTTCATCTTTGCCACCGTCAGCGCCCCGCTACATCGGCATTGGGGTTCCGACGGTCGTCGACCGCTTCGAGCGGCCCGCGAGAGAGAAATCGCGCCGTGCCTTCGAGCAAGATATTCCCGGCGAGATCGCTCACGCGCCCTTCCAGCGAAAGCACGTTGCGGCGCTCTCCGGTAACGCGACCGAAGACCACCAAAGGTTCGTCGAGCGGAACCGGCTTCCGAAAGCGCGCGTCGAGCGATGCGGTAACGCCGCGATGCCCGGCAGCGCCCGCCGCGTGCGCCATCACCTCGTCGAGCAGGGCGATGGCGATGCCGCCGTGCGCGATTCCCTTCCAGCCTTGAAATTCAGGGCGAAGACGGAGGTGCGCGACGACACCATCGCCGCTGCGTTCGAACTGCATGTGCAAGCCGATGTCGTTCTCGGGACCGCACGCAAAACAGCGACCGTCGTCGACGGGCACCCCGCTCACCGCCCCGACCCTAGACGCATGGCGAGATATCCCGGTAATCCGACGGAACGAATTTTTGCTTGCGTCTTTCCGATATCGTATTCAAAACGCACCCACTCGACATCTTTGTGGACATCGTCGTAGATGGCAATCGATCCCTCGGGGTTGAGATCGCGCGGTTGTCCGACGCTTCCGACATCGACGATATAGCGATTCCCAGCGGCGATATCGAGCCGGTGGGTGCCGCCGTGCTGCACGTGAATGTGCCCGTAGGCTCCGTCTGCATCGAGCGTCCATAATTCGGGGATATGCGTGTGCCCGATGAAGACGACCGGAGCGTCGGTGGCCGCAAAGGCCGTCGCCGCTTCGCGCACGTCGAGGATGTATTCAAAATAATCGACCGGCGCACCATGGACGAAAAGCATCTCCGGCAGGCGCAGTTCGTAGGCGAGCGTATCGATCCACGCGAGATGCTCCGGGTCGAGGACGTCGCGCGTCCATGCGACAGCTGCGCGCGCGGCGTCGTTAAAGCGATCGACGCCAAAACCGTTGAGTACGGCGAGATCGTGATTGCCGAGAACGACATACTGCGAGCGCTCGCGCACCCGCGCGATACATTCATTCGGATTCGGTCCGTACCCGACGATATCGCCGAGACAAACAACGATGTCCTCAGGCGCGATAAACGCCAGCGCCGCATCGAGCGCTTCGATATTCGAGTGAATATCGGAGATAAATGCGTATCTCATGCCGTCACTCGCGTGCAGACCGCTCGCAGTTCGCTTGCAAATCGCTCGCGATCGCTCTCGTTACCGACGGTGACGCGGACACATCGATCGAGCGGTGCGAGCCCCGGCTTGCGCGTCCAAACTCCGCGCTGCAGCAATGCCTCGAGCAATGCATCGGCTCGCTCGCGCGAGGAACAATCGAAACAGACGAAGTTCGTCGCCGAGTCGAGCGTCGGCAACCCGAGTTCGGCCCCGAGCGCCGCATACTCGGCGCGTCCGCGAGCGGTCCGTTCGAGAACGTCGCGCGCGAACGCAGCGTCCTTCAATGCCGCGAGCGCGCCGATCTGCGCGTTCCGATTGACGCCGTACTGCAAACGCACCTTCAGCATCGGGGCGAGCAACGCTTGCGGCGCAACGCCGTAACCGATGCGCGCTCCGGCTAATCCGTAGAGTTTCGAGAACGTTCGCGCGCGCACGACACCGGGGAGCGGTCGCGATGCGGGGAGCGCCGCCGGATCGGCAAACTCCGCATAGGCCTCGTCGAGTAAGAGCAACGTCCGCGCCGGCAGCGCCGAGCGGAAGCCTGCGATTGCATCGGCATCGACGAAGAAACCGCTGGGATTGTCGGGATTGGCGAGATAGCAGATTGCGGCATCGCAGCGTTGCGCTGCCGCCGCCAACGCATCGAGATCGATGCTCCCGTTGCTGCGATAGGGAACGCTCTCGACGCGCCCGCCGTAGCCGATCGCGTGATACGCGAAGGTCGGGTAGGTGCCCGCCGAACTCACCGCGGTCTCACCTGGGGCAAGAAAGCAGCGTACGACCAGGCCGAGGAGTTCGTCGATGCCGCTGGTCACGAGCAGTTCGTCGCGACTCGCATCCCAGCGTTCGGCGAGCGCGCTGCGCAGGTCGTAGGAATCGGGATCGCCGTACCACGAGAGATGCGAAAGCTCGGCGGTCATCGCCGCGATCGCCTGCGGCGACGGGCCGAACGCGCTCTCGTTCGCTCCGAGTCGGAGCATCGTTTGCCGACCACGCTCGCGCATGATGCGCTCGGGACCGATAAACGGCTCGCCTGCCGGAATCGCCTCGATCGTTGAATTCGCCCGAATCACGCGGTGGGGGGTCCTCCATGAGCGTAGCGGTAGATGTCGACGCGCTCCCCAACCGCGAGCGTTTCGACCTCTTCACCGAGGGCGAGATAACCGTCGGAACGGGCGGCTAGGCTCGTCATCGATGAACGTAGGGCGAGAGGTTGCGCCACAAGGCCGTCGGGCCCTTGCTGCAGCACGGCGGGAAGGTACCAGGTCCAGCCGCGACGCTTCTGCACCGGGGCACCGAGATGCGCTGAAACTGCCGCCGTTCGCGGCTGCGCGCCGCAGAGTCGCGAGAGAATCGGCCCGCCGACGGCATCGAGGATCAGGAGCGAGGAGCTCGGGTTTCCCGGCAGGCCGAGAATCGGAACCCCGCCGACCGCACCGAGCAGCGTCGGTTTTCCGGGCTTCACTTTGAGACCGTGGACGATCGTGCCGGGGGAGCCGAGGGCGGCGACCGCAACCGGCGTTTCGTCGCGCTCTCCGACCGAGGAGCCGCCGCTCAACACGACGGCATCGAACGTAGCGACCGCCGCCTCGAGCGCGGCGAGCAGTTCACCGGGAGCATCGCCGATACTGGGAAGATGGATCGCCTCCGCACCGATCGCGCGCAGCGCTCCGGCGATTGCGTAGCGATTCGAATCGCGAACCTGCCACGCTTCGGGCTGTCGATCGATCGCCACGAGTTCATCTCCGCTGGAAAGCACCGCGATACGCGGGCGGCGGAAAACCTCCACGCGTGCATAGCCGAGGGTCGCAAGCAACGAGAGTTCCGGCGCGCCGATGCGTCGGCCCGGCGTCAGCAGGAGCTCGCCGGCACCGACGTCGCTCCCGGCGGGGGTAACCGCCTCGCCCGGAGCGACCGATCCACATGCGAGTTCGTCGCCCTCGAGTTGCGCCGCCTCGATCGGCAGCACCGCATCGCAACCCGGAGGGAGCAATCCACCGGTCGGAATCCGCACCGCCTCGCCGGGGCCGACGCGACCGGAATAGCGGCGCCCCATCGCCACCGCCCCGACGATTCGCAGTCGTCCCGGTGCGCTCGCCGCGGCGAGTGCAAAGCCGTCCATCGCCGATCGCGCGGCCACCGGAAGCGCCGACGCGGAGCGCACATCGACGGCGAGATAGCGTCCGAGTGCGCTGTCGAGCTCGATACTCTCGCGCTGCGGCTGCGGCAACGTCGTGCGCTGAAAAAAAACCTCCAAAGCGCGCTCCGGCGCGAGGAGTCGCGATTCATCAAAGCCAACCGCGCGGAGTTCCATGCTCGATATTTCTCTCTGTCGTCGCGACCCCGACCGCATCCGTCGTTCCGCAATTCGGCGCGGTAGCGATCCGTCGTTCGTCGATGAGATTCTGCGTCTCGACGAGCGGCACCGCCTCGCTCTCACCGATCTCGAAACAAAAAAGGCTGAAAAAAATCGGCTCAGCGCTGAGATCGCAAAGGCGAGCGACCGAGCGGCGGCAACGGCAACGCTTCGCCCGCAGATCGCCGCGCTCGACGCCGAGATCTCCGCGCTCGATGAAGCGGCGAAAGCGCTCGCTCCCGATACGCCGGATTCACCGCTGCGCGAACTCTTAGTGCAGTCGCCGAATATCATCGACGAGAGTACGCCCGATGGGGCGGATGCCTCGAGCAACGTCACGGTGCGCAGTTGGGGAACGCCGCGCAGTTTTGCATTCACGCCGCAACCGCATTGGGAGGTCGGCGAGCGCCTCGGCATTCTCGATTTCGAGCGCGCGGCAAAACTTTCGGGAAGCCGCTTTGCCGTACTGCGCGGGCTCGGTGCGCGGCTCTCGCGTGCGATCGCGCAATTCTTTCTCGATCGCGCCGCCGAGCGTGGGTACCTCGAAATTGCACCGCCCTACCTCGTTACCCAACAAACGATGTGGAGAACCGGGCAACTCACCAAATTCTCCGACGCGATGTTCGCCGATCTCGAAGCCGGTCTCTATCTCATTCCTACCGCCGAAGTTCCGCTTACCGCTCTGCACGGCGAAGAGATCTTCGACGGAGCGGCGCTGCCGATTCGCTATGCCGCATACTCACCGTGCTTTCGCAAAGAAGCGGGAGCAGCTGGCAAGGACACGCGCGGACTGATTCGCCAACATCAATTCGAGAAGGTCGAACTCGTCCGGATCGAACGTCCCGAAGATTCTTTCGCGGCGCTCGAAAAAATGACCGCAGACGCCGCTGCGCTCCTCGAGGAACTCGGCCTTCCCTATCGCGTTCTCGCGCTCTGCGCCGGCGATCTCAGCTTCAACTCCGCGAAAACCTACGATCTCGAGGTCTGGCTCCCCAGCAGCAACGAGTATCGCGAGATCAGCTCCTGTTCGAATTGCACCGATTTTCAAGCCCGACGCGCACAGATGCGTTTCCGCCGCGAGGCGAAAGCGAAACCGGAGCTCGTCCACACGCTCAACGGATCCGGCCTAGCGGTCGGCCGTACGCTGCTCGCCATTCTCGAAAATTACCAGCAAGAGGACGGCAGCGTGAGCATTCCCGAGGCGCTACGCGGCTACGTGGGCACCGACCGGATCGTGCCCCCCCTGTAGGAGGGGAGGGAAACCGCGGAGCTCCGACGCATGCGGTTCGAGCGCGATACCCATCGCGTAGGGGAGGATTCGCAGCATGGCAGCGACGATCGACCGCTCGGCGACCCAGTCCTCGGAGAACGTTTGGGCGATGGCCCAGCAGCAGCTCGACGAAGTAGCGAAGCTCACCGGGTTGAGCGAAGAAATCCATCTCTATCTGCGCCAACCGAAGCGCGTTCTTGAAGTCTCCGTTCCGGTCCGTATGGATGACGGTCGATTTCGCATGTTCACCGGCTATCGCGTACAGCACAACATGTCGCGTGGGCCGGGGAAGGGCGGCATCCGCTTTCATCCCGATGTGACGCTCGACGAAGTCAAAGCCCTTGCAATGTGGATGACCTGGAAATGCGCGCTGGTCAACATTCCATTCGGCGGCGCAAAAGGCGGAGTGATCTGCGATTCCAAGGCGATGTCGATGCAAGAGCTCGAACATCTCACGCGTCGGTTCACGAGCGAGATTTCGATTATCATCGGCCCGGAAAAAGATATTCCCGCACCCGACGTTTACACGACCCCGCAGGTCATGGCGTGGATCATGGATACCTTCTCGATGCAAAAAGGCTACTCGATCCCCGGCGTCGTGACCGGAAAGCCGATCGCCATCGGTGGTTCGCTGGGGCGCGACAAGGCGACGGCTCGTGGATGTCTCTACGTTGTCGACGAAGCGATGAGCGTACTCGGAATTCCAAACGCCGGTGCGCGCGTCGCGATCCAGGGCTTTGGGAACGCCGGGATGCACGCTGCATCGTTGATGGCCGAGCGTGGTTATCGCATCGTCGCCGTCTCGGATTCACGCGGGGGCGTTGCAAATCCGAAGGGGCTCGACACGCACGCCTTGGTTGCGCACAAACTTACAACCGGATCGGTCGTCGGCTTCCCCGGTAGCGAAAGTCTTTCGAATAAGGAAGTTCTCGAATACGCGTGCGACGTCCTCATTCCAGCGGCCCTCGAGAAAGTCATCACGCGCGAAAACGCACCGAATATTCGCGCGAAGATCGTCGCCGAAGCGGCGAACGGTCCAACGCTTCCCGAAGCCGATGCGATCTTGCACGAACGCGGCATTATGGTGTTACCGGATATTCTCGCTAACGCCGGCGGCGTGACCGTTTCATACTTCGAATGGGTTCAGGATCTTCAAGCAAACTTCTGGGAGGAAGATGAGATCAACGCCCGCCTTAAACAAAAGATGACGCGCGCGTTTCGCGAGACCTACGAACAGGCGAAAAAAAATAATGTCGACATGCGTCGAGGCGCGTATATGGTCGCGGTCAATCGGGTTGCCGAAGCGACGAAGCTCCGCGGCCTCTATCCCTAAGAGCGAATAGCGCTCCCTGCTCGGAACCGGAGTGCTCGCTAGGGCTTCGCGAGTTCTTCGGCGAGACGATCGACGTACACCGAATGCGTTCGCGTAGCGATTCCAAGCGGTCGAACGCTCTCGACGGTCATGCCGGTACGATTTTCGCCGATCGATTCAAAACGAACGATGACGCGCTCCCCATCGATCAGGCCGATCGAACCCTCCAGCAGATCATCTTCTTCACGGACGATCGTCGCTCCCAAAATATCGTTCATCGCGCGTCGCGCGCGCGCTCGGTGAACGGCGATCTCGCCCGGGCTTTCGATGCGCCGAATGGGGTGCAACCGCGCATCGCGCAACGGTACATCGAGGCCGAGCCAACGCAGAAAGAAACTCATCGAAAGACCGCGAGCGCCGTGATGACGCCGGCACCGGCGAGCACCAGCAAACTCGTCGCTGCAAGCCAGCTCTCTCGCCGCCGTGAAAACAACGCGGCGTAGAGCGCCTTGAGCACGTTATTTGATGATGCGGCGATGAGAATCGCCGCGGCGGCGGGGGCGAGCGCAATCGCCGCTGCATGATGCTGCGCGATGCTCAGCACGAACGGATCGACGTCGGTCACGCCGACGACCGCCGCCAGAATAAAGAGCCCCGCCTGCCCTGCGGCCGATTGCACCCAGGTCGTCAAGAGCGAGATCGCGACGAACAGCGCGGCGAAGATCAACGCGGTGGAGATCTGTAGCGGATTCCCCGGATAGGTCGCCGGCTTCACGGTATCCGCGCCCTTCTTTCCGTCGGCATAGCGAACGATGATCGCCGCGAGCAGGCCGCCGGCGAGCGCAAGTGCGACGAACGAGGGAGCGAGCCGTTCGGCGAGCGCGAGATTGAATATTGCGACAACGACGACGATGCGCAGATACATAATTGCGCTTGCCGCGACGATTCCGCCCGAAAGCGCGGCGGTAAAGCCCGTCTCCGCCGCGGTGCGCGCGAGCGCGACGGTCGCCGCGGTCGAAGAGTACATTCCGCCAAGCAAAGCCGGCACGAGCGTGCCTTCTTTGAACGTGACGTATCGTTGGACGAGATAACTCGCGTAGGAGAGCGCCGAAACCGCGACGACCGCAAGCCAGATGTTAAAGGGCCGAAGACTCGTGCCGGGAATCGCGGGAAGCCCTTGCAGCAACGGCAGAACGACACCCGAGAGCACGAGAAATTTTGCCGCCGTCACCATCTCGGTGTGCCCGAATCTCGCCGCGAGTTCGCGTAGCGTCGTCCGTGCCGAGAGCAGCAGCGCCGCGGCGACGACGACGGCGATCAGCAGCCAGGGTGGAACGGCAAATGCCGCCGGCCCGAGGAGATAGGCGATCACGGCGGCAGCCGACGTGACGTAGAGCCCATCGGCGGCGCGGCTCGATTCGACCGTCCGCAGCGCCTCGCGAATCGAGGCCGCCGTCCAGAGGCCGAGCACCAAGAGCCCGGCGATCGTTGCGACCAAATGAAGCGGGTCGATCAGATAGAGCAGCGCTCCGGCAAGCGCGAGCAGCGGGTAGGTGCGAATGCCGCCGGGGCGCTGCGAGATCGTGTCTCCGTAAAATTCTTCGTACGCAAGCCCGAAAAAAAGCGAGAGCCCGAGCACGAGGCCGAGGTGGAACGCGAGCCATCCGTCGGAAAACGGCGTCAACGAAACCGGCATGCCGCTGATGTGCGCTCCTGCGGTATCGGCACCCTCTTGTTTTTTACCGACAAACCTGCTAAGGTTGCCGCCATGTTCGCACCGGCGTATCTATTCGGCAGCTATCAATACCGTTCCGCATCGGAATCGGTCGAGCCGCCTATACCCGTCGAACCCTAACACTACCCGCAGACGAGTACAGCCGCCTCACCGATCTACCGGTGAGGCGGCTTTCTTTTATCACCCATCACCTTGCGCGAGGACACGATGATGAGAACCCTTCCCCCGATCGAATGCTTCCGTAACGAAGTCGAACGCAGCATCCACGGCCATGCCGTCTTGTTGGAGAATCCCTACACGCAATGGTTTGCGCTCGGCGAGGCAACCGACGCACAACTGCGCGCGTTTACCGTACAGTTCTCCGTCTTCAGCCATCTGTTTATCGAAGCACAGCTGCGCAAATGCATCAATGCCCCCGATATCGGTACCTATCGTTCGGGAAAGCAAATTTTGATGAACGAACTGGGTGTGAGCTTCGGTAGCGACGGATCGGTCGACGGCGGAACCTTTCGTTTCCACGGCGCGCACTATGAATGGCTCGTCGATTTCGCCGAACACCTCGGATTGGAATGGCACGAGCTCGGCAAGCGACGTTTGGGTACACCGAGTACCTTGCGCTTCTGCGATTCGCTCACCGAATGGTACGGATCGGAAGATATCTCGACGGCGCTAGGAGCCTCGTACGCCATCGAACATTGGGCGAACGCCGGGTTCTGGAAATCGCTGATCGCCGGGCTACGCAAGATCCGCGCGCAGCGCCGCCCCGACCTCCCACTCGGTTTTTGGACCTGGCACGACCGACTCGAAGAGTTGCACGCGCAACACACGGAGGACGAACTCAGTGTCGCCTATTCGCGTAGCTGTTTCATTCCCGAACGCTTCATCGCCGGCGGGATCGCGATGCTCGATGCCGTTACGATCTTCTGGAATGGGCTCGCCGCGCAGCGCCGCGAGCTCGAGAACGAGCGGCTTCGCTATGCGGTCTAACGCTCTGCAACGGGCCTAGCTCGCTCGCTTCTCGGCCATACGCGGTAGAACGGCGGCTCCGCCGCGTATGGCCGAGGTACTCTCGGCGAAGCACGGCGCGGGGTGAGATACGCACCGCCCACACCTCACCGAGAAGAAGCGCCCGCGTCGACAAGGCTCGAAATCCCGTCGGCAAAGAGGATTCCGAAAAGAAAACCGTTCATCAATTGGTCATGCATTGCGCGCTCCTTTCAACCCACCCGCCGAGCCCGGTTCCCGGCACGAACTACTGCTCTTCGACGCGTTCTCAATCGTAAGTCGGGGTTCGCAATGGTTTTTGAAAAATCGTCGTACCGATTGCTCTGTCCGACATGCGGGCGTCGCATTATCGACGACGGAACCATAACGCATTGCTCGGGGGAGCACGGGCGGAGCCTTCTTCGCACGGAGTACGCCGAGCGCAATTTCCAAATCGATCGATCGAGGCACGGAATGCTCCGCTATCGCGCGTGGCTACCGCTGCGCGAGCCGGTCGAAACCGATTTCGGCACCGTCATTCTGCGCAGCGACACACTCAATGCCTATCTTCGCGCTCCGAACCTCCGCCTCGCCGTCAATGGATTCTGGCCCGAGCGCGGCGCAGGGCTCCCGAGCGGAACCTTCAAGGATATCGAAGCGATCGCGATTCTCGGCCGCTTCCCGCGCGACGGGCGCACGCTCGTTGCGGCATCTGCGGGAAACACGGCGGTAGCGCTGGCAAGCGCGGCGAGTATCTACGAAGTGCCGACGATTATTATCGTTCCCGAATCAGCGCTACCGCGCATCGTTTTCTCGCGTGCTCCGGGGGAGAACGTTCGCTTTATCGTCGTGACCGGCAACGCCATCTACGACGATGCGATCGTTGCGGCTCGCAAACTCGGAACGCGTGAGGGGCACGTCTTTGAAGGCGGCGCGCAGAACGTCGCGCGACGCGACGGTATCGGAACCACGATTGCGGCATACATGGAAGCAGAGGGTGCGCTACCGGAGTATTTCGTTCAAGCGGTCGGCAGCGGAAGCGGTGGGATCGCGGCGCACGAAGCGGCAAGCCGCGCGATTGCATCGGGAGCCTTTGGAACGCGCTTTCCACACCTCGTACTCGTGCAGAACGCGCCCTTCGCGCCGATCTTCCACGCCTGGGCCGCGGGGAGCAACTCGGTCGAAGCGGCGCACCGCCCCGACTCGGCTTTTCTTGCCGGTGCGGAGATGTCGGCGGCGGTCCTCGGATCGCTCGCGCCGCCCTACGAACCCAAAGGCGGATTACTCGACGCGCTCACCGAGAGCGCGGGCGATGTGACCGCCGTCGAAAACGCCGCCGCCCGTGCCGCCGCTGCGCTCTTCGAGGAGCTCGAAGGGGTCGATCTCGATCCCGCGGCAGCGGTCGCACTCGCCGGATTGATCGAGCGCCTCGAGCGCGGCGCGATCCCGCGCGATGCGCATATCGCTCTCCATATTACCGGCGTGGGGCGCCGCCGACTCGCAGCGGAACGCCGCATCCCGCCGACGATCTCGATGCGTATCGAGGCGACAAGGCCCTGAAATCATCCTCCGAGCAGGCCTTCGCCACCGCCTTTGGGAACGGGGAGCGATTCCATGCAATCAATCGATTTCCGCGACCTCGGCCTTCTTCAAGAGCTCACCGAGACCGTCGCTTCCCTTGGCTATGAAGAGCCGACGGCGATCCAACGCGAAGCGATCCCGCCGCTCCTGGCCGGACGCGATGTCTTAGGACAGGCCGCGACCGGAACCGGGAAGACCGCCGCCTTCGCCCTACCGCTGCTGCACCGCCTCGGACGGGTCGCCGACGGGCCGCGCCGCGTGCGCGCCCTCGTGCTCGTCCCAACCAGAGAGCTAGCGATGCAAGTCGCCGAGGCGATCCACCGGTACGGCCGCCAACTCGGAACCGGGGTGCTGCCGATATTCGGCGGGCAGTCGATCGGGTTGCAGCTTCGCACGCTCAAACGCGGCGTCGATGTCGTCGTCGCAACCCCCGGACGCGCGCTCGATCATCTCCGTCGCGGATCGCTCGACCTCGGGCAGATCGAATTTCTCGTCCTCGACGAAGCCGATGAGATGCTCGACATGGGCTTCGCCGACGAACTCGACGCGATTTTAGAGAACGTTCCGGCGGCGCGTCAGAGCGCGCTCTTTTCGGCGACGCTCGCTCCGCGCATCCGCACGATCGCCAAACGTCACCTCAAAGATCCCGTTCACGTAACGATCGCCAACGAGGTCGGCGCGCCCGGCGAGGTTCCGCGCGTCCGCGAAGTCGTCTATGTCGTTCCACGACCGCATAAAATTGCCGCGCTTGCGCGCGTGCTCGACGTCGAGTCGCCGACCTCCGCAATCGTTTTCTGTCGCACGCGGACCGAAGTCGATGAGTTGACCGAAACGCTCGGCGGCCGCGGCTACCAGGCCGAAGCGATCCACGGAGGGCTCTCGCAAGAACAGCGCGATCGCGTTCTGCGTCGTTTCCGTGACGGGCGCTCGGAACTGCTCATCGCCACCGATGTCGCCGCGCGCGGGCTCGATATCGAACATGTCTCGCACGTCGTCAATTACGACGTGCCCTCATCGCCCGACGCCTACGTCCACCGCATCGGTCGCACCGGCCGCGCCGGGCGCGAGGGCGTTGCGATTACCTTTGCCGAGGCACGCGAGCAACGTCTCCTGCGCAACATCGAACAGCACACCAAACGCAAGATAAAGATCGAGAGCGTGCCGACGGTCCACGATCTCCGTGCACGACGCCTGGAGACGCTGAGCGCCGATGTCAACACGGCGATCGAGAGCGGCGACCTGGCACGCTACCGCGTCATCGTCGAGGCACTCGCGCACGAACACGAGGCGCTCGATATCGCTGCCGCTGCGCTCAAGTTGGTCGACCGCGGTCGCGACGGTGAGGGCGAGGAAGAACAGGATATTCCCTCGGTTGAATTCGGCGGCGGACACAACAAGAAGATCGAACGGAAAGCGCCGCGCCCGCGGGCGGATAACGTCGCGACGACCCGCATCTTCATCGGCGTCGGGCGCAACGACAAGGTTCGCCCCGCCGATCTCGTCGGCGCGATCGCCAACGAAGCGCAGATCGACTCGCGCGAACTCGGCGCGATCGATATTGCCGACCGATTTTCGCTCGTCGAGGTTCCCGAGGCGATCGCCGACCAGGTGATCAAAGCGCTCAAACGCACGACGATTCGCGGGAAGAAAGCCGGCGCGCGCCGCGACCGCGGCCGCTAACGGGAGCGAACCGGCAAGCAAGCGAAGGCCTCCTTCCAACCGGATTCCCGCTTGATAAGGAGGCTCTATGAACGACTCCCCACGCGAGCTTTCCGCTCGTCTCGCTCGGCTCGAGCGCGAAGTTGCGCGTACGCGCGCGATCGCTCTCGGGGCCGTCACCGCCCTGGCGGCGACGCTCTTCATCGGCGCGACGGCGCTCCACCCCCCGGCGCCGCTCTCACCATCGGCGCTCGCGGTACGCGACTCCGCCGGCCACATTCGCGCCCGGCTCGACATCGACGGCCTCCACCTCTACGCTGCAAACGGAACCCAGCGCGTTCTGCTTGGGCTCAACGAAAATAACGAGCCGGCGCTCCATCTCAACGACGCAACCGGGACGACGCGGTACACGACCTTTCTGAGCCCAACGAAGGGCTTTGCGACGACGCGATATCTTTCGTCGACATCGAAATCGCTCGCCACGCTCGCTGGCGAAGACGACCCGTACCTCGGCTTCTACGACTCGGAGCACACGTGGAGGGTCTATTTAGGCGTGTCATCGGAGCACAATCCGATGCTCAATCTTTCGAACGGTTCGGGGCATATCGCCACGGAGTTGCTCGGCGGCACGGCGCCCCGTTTATCGCTGTACACGGGGAACGACGAAACGATCCGCGAGACGTTGGGAATCTCGTCGGAAAACAACGCCACGCTCGCGCTCTACAATGCGGCCGGAAACTCACGCGCGTATCTCGACGGAAGCGATATGCCATTCTTCCGCTTGCTCACCGGTACGGGGATCGAGCGATTATATTTCGGCCTTTCGAAGAATGGTCACGCGCTGCTCAATCTCA
>JAJXVC010000177.1 GCA_021782295.1 bacterium
CCCGCAGCACGAGTGCCTACGAACATCCCGCGCCGCATGCGTGCTTCATTCAGAGCGTCTCCGACGATCTCGTCAACGAAGGCGGCATCATGGATCTCTGGGTGCGCGAAGCGCGCATCTTCAAATATGGATCGGGCTCGGGAAGCAATTTCTCCAACGTGCGCGGATCGGGTGAAAAACTCTCCGGCGGCGGTTCTTCAAGCGGATTGATGTCGTTCTTACGTGTCGGCGATCGTGCGGCGGGAGCGATTAAATCCGGCGGTACCACGCGCCGCGCCGCGAAGATGGTGGTGCTCAACGCCGACCACCCCGATATCGAACAGTTTGTTTCGTGGAAAGTCACCGAGGAGCAAAAAGTCGCCGATCTCGTCGTCGGTTCGATACTCTGCGAACGCAAACTCAATGCGATCATGAAGGCCGCGCATGCCGAGGCGCTGCCCGAACAAGCGCGCCTCGATCCGCAGCTCAATCCAGAATTACGCCATGCGTTGCGCGAAGCGCTTGCTGCGGGCGTACCGCAGGGAAATATCGCGCAGGCGCTCGATTACGCAAAACAGGGCTATACCTCGATGCAGGTGCCGCTCTACGATGTGAATTGGGACGGCGATGCCTATGCCACGGTTTCGGGCCAAAATTCAAACAACACCGTGCGTTTGGGGAACGACTTCTTCAAGAGACTCGACGCCGGCGCCGATTGGGAGCTCATTCGCCGTACCGACGGCGGCGTAGCGAAGAGCTTTCCTGCGAGCGATCTCTGGGAGCGCATCGCGCTTGCCGCGTGGCAGTGCGCCGATCCGGGGCTGCAATTCGACGACACGATCAACGAGTGGCACACCTGCCCGAGCGACGGCCGCATCAACGCGAGCAATCCGTGCTCGGAGTATCTCTTCCTCGATGACACCGCATGCAATCTCGCGAGTTTGAATCTCGCAACCTTCCTCGATTCCAACGGTGAATTCGACGCGCCGCGCTTTGCCCAGGCCTGCCGCATCTGGACCTTTACGTTGGAGATCAGCGTCCTCATGGCGCAGTTCCCCAGCCGCACGATCGCGCAGAAATCCTACGATTTCCGCACCTTGGGGCTCGGCTATGCGAATCTCGGCACACTGCTGATGCACATGGGCCTGGCTTACGATTCGCCCGAAGGGCTCGGCTGGTGCGCGGCGATCTCCGCGCTGATGACCGGCGCGGCCTATCGCTGCTCGGCGGAGATGGCCGAGCAACTCGGCGCGTTTCCGCGCTATGCGCCCAACGCCGATTCGATGTTGCGCGTCATTCGCAATCATCGTCGCGCCGCATACCAGACGCCGGCCGGCGAATACGAAGGGCTCAGCGTCTCCCCCGTCACGCACGCACCTTCGCTCTTCACGCAAAGCAGCTGGGCACTCGCGCGCAAGATGTGGGACGATGCGCTCTCGATCGGTGAAGTGCATGGATATCGTAATGCGCAAGTCGTGGTCATCGCTCCGACCGGCACCATAGGGCTGGTTATGGATTGCGACACCACCGGCATCGAACCGGATTTCGCGTTGGTGAAGTTCAAGAAACTCGCGGGCGGCGGGTACTTCAAGATTGTCAACCAATCCGTTGCACCCGCGCTGCGCAAGCTCGGATATAGCGAGGAGCAGATCGCGAAGATCGAGACCTACGCCAAGGGCACCGCTTCGTTCGACGGCGCACCGCACATCAATCGCGCGACGTTACGCGCGAAGGGTTTCGACGATGCGACGCTTGCGAAGATCGAAGGCTCGCTTGCGGGCGCATTCGAGCTGCCGTTCGCGTTCAATAAGTTCGTGCTCGGCGAAGAGTTCTGCACGAAGACGCTCGGGCTCACGGCGGAGCAACTCGACGATTGGAGTTTCTCGATCCTGCGCGATGGGCTCGGCTTTAGCAATCGGCAGATCGAGGAGGCATCAGCGTATATCTGCGGGCGCATGACGCTCGAAGGGGCGCCCGAACTCAAAGACGAGCATCTTCCGGTCTTCGATTGCGCGACGCCCTGCGGTAAATACGGCACCCGTTATATCCGTCCGCTCGCTCATGTCGACATGATGGCCGCGGCACAGCCGTTCGTCAGCGGAGCGATCTCCAAGACGATCAACCTGCCGCAGACCGCGACGATTGCCGACGTCAAGGAAGCCTACCGCTACAGCTGGGAAAAGATGATCAAGGCGGTCGCACTCTATCGCGACGGTTCAAAATTGAGCCAGCCGCTTGCGGCGAGCTACGATCTTAGCGGCGAGATGGAGGCCGACGAGGCGCCGACGCAGCCCTTCCACACCCCGGTGCAGATCGCCGAAAAGCTTGTCTATCGCTACATCGCCAAGCGGCGCCGCATGCCCGAACGGCGCAGCGGCTACACGCAAAAAGCGATCGTCGGCGGACATAAAGTCTACCTGCGCACCGGCGAATACGAGAACGGTCAACTCGGCGAGATCTTCATCGACATGCACAAGGAGGGCGCAGCCTTCCGCTCGTTGATGAATAATTTCGCAATCGCGATCAGCCTCGGCTTGCAGTACGGCGTGCCGCTCGAAGAGTTCGTCGAAGCCTTTACGTTCACGCGCTTCGAACCCAATGGTCCAGTCGCCGGCCACGATCACATCAAGATGGCGACCTCGCTGCTCGACTACGTCTTCCGCGAACTCGCGGTGAGTTATCTCGGTCGCTACGATCTCGCGCATGTCGCGCCATCGATGGAGATGGATGCGATGGGCATCGACGCCGCCGAGTCCAAAGAAGAGTACGTCGCCGAAGAGGCGGGGCCGACCAATGTGCGCGCTGTCGGCGTTGCCGAACGCCTGCATCCGGTCTCCACGCATCTCCATCCGGAGCCGACGCAGGGAAGCTACGGGACCGGCACGACCACGTCGCCCGCGCAAACGGTGCGGGGCGTCGGTACCGTAGTTGCAGAACGCCCGCAGCATGCCGAAGTCAACGCCGCGAAGGCAAAAGGCTATACGGGAAATGCGTGTAGCGAATGCGGGCAGCTCACGATGGTGCGCAACGGCAGCTGCGAGAAGTGCGATTCCTGCGGCGCAACGAGCGGCTGTAGCTAGAAACAATATCCTCGCGTTTCGTCAGAAACATCTCGCTCAGGTTAGGATAACGCTAACGCGCTCCGACAACGTCGGGGCACGTTAGCGTTCGCAATCGCAACGCTCACGCACATCGCTCTCTGAGGGGCATGCACCGCTGGCCGATGCACCCTTTTTCATTGCTTGCCGTGCGACCCACGGATAGATATCCGCCGAACCTCGCGGCACTCGTATTCCTTCCGATGGCGCCAACATTCCGCAGACTCCCAATTCAACGCCGCCGACCCACGCCTCAGTCGGGCACACTGCGCCGGCTGGACTCGAACCAGCACAATCCCCGGTAACAACGGGGTGCGCTACCAATTACGCTACGGCGCACTACCGAAATGGCCGGGTTCGAACCGGCGTGCTCCCGATTTTCAATCGGGCGTTTGAACCAACTCAGCTACTTCCCGCAAAAAACAAAAAAAGAGAGGAGGACCGAGCGCAATCGCTCGATCCCCTCGTGGGAACCCCGAACGATAACTGCTCTTAGCCTAGACGGCCCATATTTTGGTCAAACGGATTACCTAGCGCAAATATGTTCGCGCCACAGAGGCGTCCGATCTGACTGTGTCAAGCGATTACAGGGACGCCTTTAAATAAAATCTTGACATGCCATGCTAAGTTAATTTCGTAATGAAGCGACACGCATCGTTCGAAGTACTACGTCTCAATAAATCCCGGCACAATCTGGGACAAGTATGGGCATGCTTTATGAAGTTTGGTGTGGAGAACCGCATCACGTAGGCTCTCTGTATATCGATTTCCCCAAAAAGAGGTCGAGCAGAGATGTTCGGCCCTTTTTATATCGTCTTGCCGCGGCGTGTTATTCTACTTTGCATACGAAACGCGCAAAAGGACGGGCACGATAGGTGCGCCGCTCCACGGTAGAGACCGCATACTTAACCTTGTATTTCGAAAGGAGGAACAATACCATGAAGCTTGGTGAAGCGCTAAAGCTGCGCTCGGATAACTTGCGTCGGATTGAGGAACTCGGTCAGCGCGCGGTGCAGAATGCGCAGGTTCAGGAAGGCACGGAACCCGCGGCCAACGCCACCGAACTCATCGCGGAGATCGAACGTCTTACGTTCGAGACGACGTTGCTGATTCAGCGTATCAACCGCACGAACGTTGCAACGCGTCTACCTGACGGCTCGCTGGTTTCGGACGCCCTCGCCGAGCGCGATCGGCATCTCGCACTACGCAACAGCCTCCGCTCGATTGCGAAGGCCGCGTCAGAACCTCAGACGCGATTTCTGCGCTCAGAACTGCGCGTAATTCGAACGGTCGATACCTCGGCATTGCTGAAGCGCGCCGACGATCTCGCGCAAAGGCATCGGCTCCTTGACGCCTCTATCCAGGAGGCGAACTGGACGATCGACCTGCAAGACTAGGAGACGGGTTGGTACCGGATCGAGAAGCGGAGACCGGGCTTGCATGTTGGCCCTAACAACATGTCTCGGTGAGCC
>JAJXVC010000178.1 GCA_021782295.1 bacterium
ATGCGCTTGCCTGGGAGCTCGCAAAACCGCTACCGCATCCCCTGATCGAAGGCGCCGTCGAGGAACTGCAGGCGCAGGCCGCGCGCACCGCCGTCATCAGTAGCGAAGAGTTCAGCCCCATCCACCACCACGTGGAGGCGATGTCCTCACTTCGTTCAGCTTTTGCCGATGCCGGATACCGCACCGTCGTGCTCCTCTATCTGCGTCCGCAGGCCCGTTATGCCGAATCGATCTTCCAGCAAAACATCCGCGACCATCGCGACCTTTCATTCGCAACGATGATCGAAGAGATTCTCGACCAAGGTTGCCGCGTACGCGGCGAACTGCGCTTCGAGTTTCTCTACAGCCGCATGCTCGATGCGCTGACGCAGGCCTTCGGCGGCGAAAACATCGTCGTTCGCCCCTATCTCCCCGACCGCGGGCCCGAACATATCCATCGCGATTTTCTTCGCGTTCTCGGCATGCTTCACGGCTCGCTCTCGATGGAATTCAAAATGACGATTGCCAACGAAAGCTACACGCTCCGCAAACTCCTTCAGGCGCTCCATCAGACGCTCCGCAACGATGAAGAGATCGATGACGAAGCGCTGGCCGCGTACGTTCGCAACCGATATCCGGCGTTCGACGAGCGCATGTTCGACCATCGTTTTCTGCTGCTCCAGCACGCGGAGGCGTCGGCGTTTCTGCAGCGTTTTGCCGCCGATAACGAGTTGGTCGCCGAGCGCTCGGGCGCGCAGATTCCCTTCCGTTCGCCGGGGGATCTACCACCGCCCGAGCACGCGATTTGGAGCGAAGCCGTCATCCATCGCCGCCTCTTCGAAGAGGCGGCGACGGCGTGGCGGCATTAGCCCTCTTTGACCTCGATGCGCTTGGGCATCAACGGTTTAATCGGGGTCAGTTCGACCCTGAGGATACCTTTCTCGATGCTCGCCTTGACGGCATTTGCATCGAGATCCTGCGGTAGCGTCACCGACCGCGAGAACGATCCGGTACGAATCTCGCGGCGATGGTAGCGCGCGTCTTTGACGTCGCTCCGTTCGCTATGCGTCCCGGAGAGCGCGACGGTGTTGCCGCTGACTTCGACGTTGATATCGTGCGGGCCAAAGCCCGGGGCCGCGAGTTCGACGACGAATTTCCCGTCTTTCTCGTAGAGATCGAGCGGCGTTGCACCGATGTATTGAAAGCGTGGGAACGTGAAATCGAGCAACGGCTCGAAAACTTCGTCGAGCATGGCAATGTTTCCATTGCGCGGTTTGGTTAATGACATGATTTCCTGTCCTTTCTTCTTTTCGAACCTCTGATACGAAATCTGTCGCGTCACACTCGCCGGTCGTTCGCGGAGCCGACGCATCGTTTCGACGACGCCGTCTGGGCCAAGCGGTAACGAATCGATTGCGCGAGCGGTCGTCTTCTGCGTACCTCCACTCTATCGCCGAAGCGCACCACTTTTGAGAACCCGCGTTCACGCGGCATTCCTCGCGCTCTCAGGTTCGAGCGCCATGATAGCGCTACCATGAATGGCTTTCGCTTCACGAACCGTTCCGAGGCCGGAAGCCGCCTCGCATTCCTCCTGGAAGGCTATGCGCGCCGCCACGATACCGTCGTCCTCGCCGTTCCACGCGGCGGCGTTCCGGTCGCCGCCGAACTCGCGGCGCGGCTCCACCTGCCGCTCGACGTTTTCGTCGTGCGAAAACTCGGGCTTCCGCGGCACGAGGAGCTGGCGATGGGTGCGGTCGCCGCCGACGGCCGGGTCACGCTCGACGAGGCGCTCATCGCCGCCGCGCGTATCAGTCAAGCGCAGATTGCCGCCGTGGTTGCGCGCGAAACGCTCGAGGTGCAGCGCCGCATTCGTCTTTACCGCGATGGGCGCGCGGAGCGTTCGCTCAGAGGGCAGGTCGTCATACTCGTTGACGATGGTTTAGCGACCGGATCGACGATGAGCGCGGCTATCCACGCGGTGCGCGCGCACGACCCGCGCGCCGTTATCGTCGCCGTACCGGTCGGTTCCCGCGAAGCCTGCGATGCGATCGAGTCGCTCGCCGATACCTTGATCTGCATGCTCCGGCCCGAAACCTTCGAGGCGGTTGGTTCCTATTATCGCGATTTTTCACAGATCGGCGACGACGAAGTGCGCCGCGCACTCGCCGACGCCGCGTCGATGAACGCGGAGCGATCGCTGGTCGTCTAACTCCATTCATGGAAGAGCGTGCGACGGTGCGTTCCCTGTTTGTGGATATTGCGGCGTTAGCATTGCAACATCATGAACGCTCTCAATTTTCGCCAGATCGCAGTCGCCGTCGTCCTCGTACTGGGAGCCCTGGCGGTTGCCTCTCCGCATTTCACTCGCGTCGTTTCGATGCAAGGCATGATGGGTGGCGAGACGATGTCGGTCGGCATGGGCATGCGAAACGCAATGTCGCATGACATGCGAACGACCTGCCTTCGCTCCGGCGCGATGCGTGACGCGAATTAGGCGCGTTCGGCCGCCGCGCCTCCGATCCGCATCCCCGCGATCAACGCCTGGAAGACCGGCAGATAGGATGGAGCGGTAAAGCGCAGCGATCGCCCGGCGATGCGCGCGAATCCCGGAACGAGCGCAATGTAATCGGCGCACTCGACGCTTGCCGCTTCAATATCCAACGTCACCGGCCCCTCGACGCGAAACGGACGCGCCTGCGCGCGGTGCTTGACGGCGTTTCGCGCCGCTTCGCCGATGAGTTCGATCGCCGCCGTCGGCGTGAGCGAGTCCGCCGAATAGTAATCGGTCGAACGCTTCACTTGCGCGCATTCCACCCAGGGAAGCGCTCTGCGCGTCGCCGTGCAGAGTGCTTCATCACCGGTAATCAACAGCAACGGAACGCCGTACTCTCCGAGATAGGCCGCGTTGAGTAAGGTTTCGTCGAACTCCGTTCCATTGATGCGCACACCGTAGAGGACGTGGGGCGAATAGGTATGCGCGAGTACGGCGCGTTCGACGCCGATGCCGGCGTGGTAGCCGGTAAAAAATGCGCCGTCGAAACCTTCGTCACCACTCTGCACCATCGAGAGTGCTTTTCGATAACCGGAGAGTACGCGAATATCGTGCGGCAACTCGTCGAAGAGGAGATTGCGCATGCGCGAATGTGCATCGTTGACCAGCACCTCGCACGGCTCGGCGAGGCGCGCGCCTTCGATCGCGGCGCGCACTTCACGCGACATCAGCCGGCGGTAGATTGGATACTCGCTGACGTTCTTCGGGTCGCACTGATCCCAGGAGCAGACCCCCGCAGTTCCTTCCATATCGCACGAAATATAGAGCTTCATCTCCGCCGGGCTTCGCGCAACAATCTCTTCGAGCCCTGCAGAGGCAACGAGGCGGGGACGTTGGAATCACCCGCCCATGAAATTTACGGTATCGTCGACGCCGCCACGCATCGCCCTTTTCGCGCTCGCCGCATTCCTCGGCACCCTCCTCTTCCCACATCGCGTCGCCGCAATACCGGTCTTCGCCAACGGCCAAGGAGGAGCGAACTGCTCGCTCTGCCACACCGTCGTGCCGCGACTCAATGCGTACGGGCGCTACGTGCTGATGACGAATTTTTCGCGCGGCCTGAACCGCCATTTGCAGATGATGCAGAACCGTTCGCTCCCGATTGCCTTGGAAGCGACCGCCAACGCATCGAATCCCGCTCCGGCCGGGCTGCCGAAGTTATCGAGTTCGCTCGTGCAATGGCTATCGGCGGGTTTTCTCGGCAAAGACGTCTCGT
This sequence comes from bacterium, assembly GCA_021782295.1. The sequence continues at coordinate 3,747 of JAJXVC010000178.1, forward strand.
ACTTTGCGACGGTACCGATGGTGAGCGGCGGTTTTCCAAGCACCTCCGTCGATCAGCTCTGGATCGCCGACAACGCCTTCGATCGCGGCAGGGGGAGTCTCCAGGTCGGGCGCTTTCCAACGCCGATCTTTGCGCCGTGGATCAGCCAACCGCTCTCGCTGAGCGGATACGGTATCGCGAGCATGCAGGTCGGCTCGAATATCTCGACGATCGCCGATAACCGATGGGGCGCTTCCTACACGCAGGTCGCCGGAAACGGTCTCATCGGCAACGTCGCCTATCTCACCGGCAACGGAGCGATCGAAAACGCCTTTACCTCGGCAGGGGAAGGCACCGCCTGGAGCGCCTCATTGCAATTTCTTTCACCGGAGAAGCGCTGGTCGGGCGGCGTGGCAACGCTCTTCGGTACGATTCCGAATGTCGGTGCTGCAACCGATCGCTACTCGCGCGAAGTCGCGCTCGCATCGTACGAGACGGGGCGTTTCGATCTTCTCGCAATCGGCGCGATCGGGCACGACACGCTGCCGTTGCCGCTCACGACAACGAGCAGCACGAGCAAAGCCTACTCCCTCGAAACGATCTACACTGCGCGCCCGTGGCTTCACCTCGATGGGCGTTACGAGCGCACCAACGATGGGCTCGGCAACGCGAGTACGAACTACATCTTCGATGCCGCGCTGAACCTGGAGCCGAATATCGTTCTCACCGTGGAAGATCTCGCTCGCGCCGGCAGCACACCGATCACGCAGTATCAGTTGCTCTGGGCGGGCCCG
>JAJXVC010000179.1 GCA_021782295.1 bacterium
CTGATTGCGCGTGAAGATGCCGCGCTCGAAAAGCATGCTCATCGCTTTTTGCGTGATCCACGTGATCTCTTCCGGCGCGTTGAAATGCGTGTGCAACACGACATCTTTGCCGAGTTTGCGACCGCGTTCGACGATCGCGGCGATGGCGTCGAGCCACTCGGTATGCGTGATGATCTTCATCGGCATGACCGCCGGGCCTTTGGTGGCGAATCGCATCCGTCGCACGTGCGGAATATCGAGCAGCGCATTGCCGATGAGTTCGATGTTCTTCGGCGGGAGCTGATAGGTGTCGCCGCCGGAAATCACGATATCTTCGAGCTCCGGGCGCTCGCTGATATATTGGAACGCCTGTTGCCACTGCGCGGGTGTTTTCGCTAACGAAACTTTATCGACTTCGTCGGTATCGGGGCCGATGGCGTAACTACGCGTACAGAAGCGGCAGTAGACCGGGCAGACGTTGAGCGGAAGAAAGAGCGCCTTATCGGTGTAGCGGTGTACGAGCCCCGGGACCGGAGAATCGTCCTGCTCGTGCAGCGAATCAAGCGTGAGTCGCGGATGGTCGGGCAGTAAGGAGCTGGCCATCGGAATAAACTGACGGCGGATCGGATCGTTATGCGGGTCGTTCCAGTCGATGAGCGAGAGCGCATACGGCGAGACACGCACGGCCATCGGCGCATGGGCGAAGCCCGCTTCGATATCGGCGACAAACTCCGGCGGAGCGAGGTCGCGGATCGTCCCGATGAGCTCTTCGGGGGTTTTGATCGAATGTTTTTGCTGCCAAAGGTGATCGAGAAAGGTGGCTTCGTCGACCTCGCGATATGCCGGAACGTCGCGCCAAAATTCTCCCTGCTTGAGATTCTTGTATGCAAACTGGGATGCCGCCGCTGCCGGTTTTTTATGAACGATCTCGCTCATGGTTGCTGCCTCCGATAGATGGGGGTGGATTACGAACGCGCGTATTTCGCGTCGAAAAAGGAGCGTATCGCCGGAAAATCGCGTAGCGTCTGTAGCGCGATCTCGGCGTGATTATGGGCGTATCCGTTGCCGACGATCATCGTAATGTCTTTCGCCGCGCCTTCGGCGCCGAGCGCTGCCGCGGTAAACGACGTCGACATCGAGAAGAAGTAGAGCGTCCCGTCATCTTTCGTGGAAAGAATCGAGGCGAGCTCGGTTCCCGGAACGTTCACGCAGTTAATAACGACATCGGCGAGTCCGGGTAATATCTGCGCGACTCGTTCGCTGACGCCCAGCGTGTCGCGAGCATCGGCGACGATAAATGCATCGACGAGTCCCTCGCGTTGCAGAAGGCGCGCGGCCTCCGTCTCTGCGCTTGGTGCGATGCCGATGACGCGCCCCTCGGCGCCCACCGCGCGTTTTGCCTGCGCGCACGATAGCATGCCGCTCTTCCCATCGGCGCCGATGACGACGACGTTTTGCCCGGGTTTACAGAGCCGTGCAACCTGTGCAGGAGCCCCCGCGACATCGAGCACCGCGAGCGCGACGTTTTCGTCGATATCGTCGGGAAGTTTCGACCAAAGGCTGCGTTCGAACAGAATCGCGCTGCCTTCGATCCAGATGCGCCCGGTTTTCGTGCACACGCGCGTGATGCGACGAATGTGCAACGGCGTGAGCGTGAGCGAGACGAGCGAGGCGATGCGATCGCCGACGCGAAGCGCGATCGTGTCGCGCAGGCGCTCGCCGATCTCGGCAACGCGGCCGATAAACATACCGCCGCTGCCGGTGACGGGATTATGTTGCTTTCCGCGCGTTGCGACAATGTTTTCAACGTGCGCCGCGATGCGTGCTTCGTCACCACCCTCGGCGTCGAAAATTTGCTTGAACGAGGCGGAGTCGATATTGAGGACCTCGACGTCGCAAAGAATCTCATTCGCCCGTGCGACCGGGGTATTATCGAGGCGTAGCGCGCTCTGCGGCATCGCGCCCAACGGTTCGAGTACTCGGTGCGTGCCGAGGGGGTGCAGCGTTTTGTCGATGGTGGTCGTCATGGTAAGAGCGAAATGCCTCCGCGTTCGAATGGTGTCGAGAGCACGATCGTCGTGCGCGTGCGCGCCATACCGGCCATGCTTTTCAATCGGGTGAGAAGATCGTCGAGATGATCGGTCGAGCGCGTCATTGCCTTACAGAGAAACGACTCTTCGCCCGCGACGCTGTGTACTTCGACGATCTCGGGAATCAGACCGAGCGCTTCGATGAACGCGGCGTAATCGCAGTCTTGCGTGGTGTAGCAGCTGATGAACGCGACGAGCCCCAAGCCGACCCGCTTGGCATCGAGTTGCGCTGCATAGCGGCGGACGTAGCCGCGCCCTTCGAGGCGCTTGACGCGCTCGTGTGCGGCGGGCGCGCTCAAGCCGACCAGAGCCCCCAACTCGGAATAGGTCGAGCGGGCGTTTCCCTGGAGGGCATCGAGAAGGCGGGCGTCGAGCTCGTCGAGCTCCCCTTGATCGGGTGAAAGAGATACGGTCATATGCTTGCTTTGCCGAAGAATATTCGGCTCAAACACTATAACACCGTCGATTCATTCACTGCAAGGGCTGGCTGACGTCCTCCAGAGCGCGCTGGGCGAGTACGCGGAGCATCCGCTTGCGGTAGAGGAGGCTCGCGTTGGCGTTTTCGAGCGGTTTCCCGGCCTTAAAGACCTCCTCCGCGGCGTCGGCGGCGATCTCCTCGCCGAGGTTGCTCCCCAGCAGCAGCGAGCTCGCTGCATCGACCTCAAAGGGCGCCGAAGCAACGGCGCCGAGCACGACCCGCGCCTGCGTGCAGGTGCCCTGCGCGTCGGTTGCGAGCGTGACGGCGACCCCGACCAGCGGAAAATCGAAAGCGTTGCGAAGCCGGAGCTTGCGATAGGTGCTGCGCGTACCGCTTGCCGGAAGCGGAAGAAAAATCTCCGTTAAAATCTCGTCGGCGCGTTTGACATTCGCACGCGCGCCGTCATTCTGATAGAAATCACGAACCGCGAGGTTCCGTTCCCCGAGTGGGCCGACGAGTGAGATACGCGCATCGTAGGCTTGAATGACCGGAGCGGTATCCGATGCGTTGATGGCTTTGCAGGTCGCGCTATGCACGGCAACGCGGCAAAGATCGCCGTCGTGTTTGAGGCAATAACCCAACGCCTTACGCCACTCGGCGCTCTGATTGTAATAATTGCAACGCGTCTCCAAACAGAGATTGCCGCCGATCGTACCCATGTTGCGAATCTCGGGCGTGCCGACCATCGCTGCCGCGCGCGCAAGCGCGGGGTAGTGCAATGCAACGGCGGGATCGCGCGCGACGGCATCGAGCGTACAGAGCGCACCGATACGGAGTCCACGCTGCGGATCGAAACGGATCGCTCGGAGCTCGGCGATCGAACGTAGACCGATGACGAGATGCGGCGCGAAGAGCCCGAGTTTCATGTTCGCATAGAGATCGGTGCCGCCCGCAACAAGGAGAGCGTTGTTGCCGTGCGCTGTGAGCAAGGCGACCGCATGATCTACCGATCGAGCCGGTTGGAATTCGAAGGCCGGAAGACGCAACATAAAATCTGTTCCTACACCGTTCTCGCCGCGCTCGGAGCGCGCAAGCGCAACGGGCCGGAGGTTCCGTCGAGTGCTTGCAGCACGCGCTCGGGGGTGATCGGCGTTGCATAGATCCGCGCGCCGATCGCGTCGGCGACTGCATTGGCGATGGCGGGAATGACCGGATTGAGCGGACCCTCACCGGCCTCTTTTGCGCCGTACGGCCCTTCGAGCTCCTCGGTCTCGATGATGATCGCTTCGATGCGCGGAGTGTCGAGGATCGTCGGCGTCTTGTAGTCGAGCAAATTCGGAATTCTGTGAAGGTCGTTCCGGAAAGCCGACTCCTCCATCAACGCTTCGCCCATCCCCATATAAGCACTGCCTTCGATCTGCCCTTCGACGATGCGAGGATTGAGCGCGCGTCCGCAATCGTGCGCCAATACGATGCGTTCGACGCGCACTTCTCCGGTCTCAAAATCAACCTCCACCTCCGCAACGCATGCAGAGTACGAATACGCCGGCGACGGTCCGACGCCCGAACCTTTGAAATCGCCGTGTAAATCGGCGGGCGGCGTATAAGATCCGACCCCCGCAAGCGTACCGAAGCGCGCCTCCGCAGCGCGTGCTGCATCGACGAACGAAAGCGATCGCTCGGGATCCTCTCGGTCAAAGACGCGCCCGCTTTCAAAAATGCAGCGTTCTGCCGGGACGCCGAGCTCGGCTCCCACGGCGGCGGCGATGCGCTCGCGCACGTCACTGGCAGCACTGCGCGCCGCGTTGCCGGCCATGAACGTGACGCGACTCGAATACGAACCGAGATCGACCGGCGTGAGGTCGGTGTCGCCGGAGCAAACGCTTACATCGAGAACGTCAACGCCGAGCGTTTCGGCCACGATCACCGCGAGCATGTTTTGTGAACCCTGCCCGCAATCGCTCGTGCCGCAAAATACCGTGACGCCGCCGCCACGATCGACCTTAACGATCGCGCCG
>JAJXVC010000180.1 GCA_021782295.1 bacterium
CGCTTTCGACGGCGACCCGACCACCAAATCGCGCGCCGTGCCGATCTACCAAACGACCTCGTATCGCTTCGACGATACCGCGCATGCCGGGAGACTCTTCGGTCTCGAAGAGTTCGGCAATATTTACACTCGCATCAATAATCCCACCACCGACGTTCTAGAAAAACGTATCGCCGAACTTGAAGGCGGGGTCGGCGCACTCGCTCTTGCAAGCGGGCAATCCGCCGCGATTTACTCCATCCTCAATCTTGCCGCGGCCGGCGACCATATCGTCAGCTCCGCTTCACTCTACGGCGGCACCTATAACGCCTTCGCGCATACGCTACGTCGCTTCGGCATCACCGCCTCGCTCGTCGACTTCTCCGATCTCTCCGCGATTGAAGCGGCGATTCAGCCGAACACCAAGGCGATCTATGCCGAGAGTATCGGCAACCCCCGCCTCGATGTGCTCGATATCTCCGCGGTCTCCACGCTCGCGCATCGCTACGCTCTGCCGACGATCGTCGACAACACGCTGGCGACGCCCTATCTGCTCCGACCGATCGAACACGGCGCCGATATCGTCATTCACTCGGCGACGAAATTTATCGGTGGGCACGGCGTTGCCATCGGCGGCGTCATCGTCGACGGAGGGCGCTTCGACTGGGCCTCGAGCGCGCGCCACCCTGAATTCAGCGCTCCCGACCCCACCTATAATAATATCGAATACGCTGCGGCATTCGGTCCGGCGGCCTATATCGTGAAGGCGCGCGTCCAGTTGCTGCGCGACGTCGGCGCCGCGCTCTCGCCGTTTAATGCGTGGCTCTTGCTGCAAGGGCTCGAAACGCTCGGCGTGCGCATCGAACGGCACGTCGCCAACGCCGAAAAGGTTGCCGAATTTCTCGCCGCCCATCCGCGCGTTGCCTCGGTGCGCTACCCCGGCCTCGCAAGCGATCCCGAACAGGCGCGCGCACGTCACTACCTGCCGAAGGGTGCCGGTGCGATCGTGACATTCCAAGTGCGCGGCGGCGGAGCGGAGGCGCGCGCGGCGATCGATCGTCTGCGACTCTTCACCCTGCTCGCCAACGTCGGCGACGCGAAATCCCTCGCCATCCACCCGGCATCGACGACGCACCGACAACTGACGCCCGCGGAGCGTTCCGCAAGCGGCGTCGATGAAAGCACGATCCGGCTCTCGATCGGCATCGAAGATATCGACGATCTCATCGCCGACCTCGCGAGCGCGTTGGAATCGTGATCGAGCGCACGATAGCGATCGGCGCCCTCGAACTCGACGGCGGGCTAATTTTGCCAGCCGTCGAGCAGCGCGTGGCGATCTACGGCGATCCGACCTGCGGACGCGTCGTGCTCGCGCTTCACGCGCTCACCGGCGATCATCGCGCCGCATCGTGGTGGCCGGGCATCATCGGCGAAGGTGCACTCTTCGATCCGCGCGAGTACTGCATCGTCGGCATCAACATGCTCGGTTCGTGCTACGGATCGACGCGCGTGCGCGAGCGCATCACCATCGCCGATATCGTTCGCGCGCAGCGACGCGCGCTCGAACTGATCGGCATCGATCGTGTGGATATCGCGATCGGCGGTTCGATGGGCGGTATGCAGGCGCTGCAGTGGGCGCACGACGCGCCCGAACGCATCGGCCGTGCGATCGCCATCGGTGCGCCCGATCGCACCGGAACCGCAGCGATCGCGCTCAACGCGATTCAACGCGACGCGCTCGCACTCGATCCCGTCGCAGGGCTCGGATTGGCGCGCAAGATCGCGATGCTCTCGTATAAAAGCGACGCCCTCCTCACGCGGCGCCACGGTCGTCGCCCCGACCGCCACGGGCGGCGATGTTTCGACGTCGAGGGTTTTCTCGATCTCCAGGCGGCGCGGATCGTCGAACGCATCGACGCCGAAACGTACGCAACGCTCACCCATGCGATGGACTCGTTCGACTTGCACGACGCGCCCTGGCCCGAGTCAACGCCGCCGCTGACCTTCGTCGGCATCTCATCGGATACGCTTTTCCCCGCCCGCGATATCCGCGAGGCGGCCGAGCATATCGCTTGCAGCGGGATCGATGCTCGCTATATCGAGTTTCGCAGCGAGCACGGCCACGATGCCTTCCTCGCTGAGGACGCCGCGCTCGCCCAACTCCTCGTTGGGACTCTCGCAGCAAGCGTCATTACGTAAAAGCGGCGCCTCGTCCAAGTGCTGGAGGTTAATAACAACTCGTAAGGCCGAATCCCTCACGGATGAGTTTCGTAAACGGCGGGCCTTGAAGCCTCGCCAAAGACCCTCTCGCTTGCAGTGCCGTCGTCTGAACTTGAAGCGCCTTCAAAACAATCGAACGAAGGCGTGATGGAACGGACAGCCGACCGATTGAACCATCTTCGTAGTACGAAACACCGTCTTTCCGAATGTAGACGAATGCAAGCACGACCGAATGAAGGCTAACGATGAGGGCGTGCGCTGCCTCCGCCGCGCCCGAAGGCTCGGCTCCAGGCAGTTGATCGTCGCGCTGAATAGGGATCCGTCGACAGATACGTTGCTGTACGATATGCGTCGGCCTCCCAATCATTCCAATCGTCAATGAAGATCCATGTCCTGCAGTCACCATTCGCTTACACCTGATTCCTTATGTGACGACCGTATTATTACACGATGGTGTGGAGAACAACGCCTTGCATCCACGTGAGCTTTTATCCCGATAGCGATCCGCTATCGAACGCACATCCCGTTAAACGACGCGGATGCGTTCGCGCATGAAAGACCATAGCCGTACCGCATCGACGGTGAGGCGATGCTCGATCGGACGCAAAGCGGTGGCGAGCTCGCTCTCGCTCCGGCCCTCGCGGGCGAACGGACGACGAACCAGCACTTCACCACGGTCGACCTCTGCACTCACGCGATGAACGCTCGCGCCGCTCCATGCGCTTCCGGCGACGACTGCATCGTGGATTGCATGTGCGCCGCGGAATGCCGGGATAATGCTCCCATCTGGAAGCGCGACGTCATCGGCGCGCGGATCGTGCGGCAGATAGGCGGGATGGAGATTGAGCAGCTCGGGAAAACGGTTGACGAAATTCTTGTCGAGCAGATGCATCCACCCGAGCAAAAGCACGCCTTCGGGTTCGAAGCGCCCAACCATATCCGCCAAACGCGCATCGTACTCGGCCCGCGATTCTTCTTTGCGATTCCAGATCGCGCGCTCGACGTGGCGCACGCCTGCATCGGTCGCGCGCTGCGCGGCGTAGGCATCGCGACGATTCACGATGACGGCGGCGAGATCGACGGGAAGTTCGCTGCTCGCAATCGCGTCGAGCAGTGCCTGCAAATTGCTGCCGTTCCCGGAGGCCATCGCAACGATGCGCGCACGCGGCTCCCACCAACGCATGGGGTCGATCCGTTCGACCACGCGTGCCCCGAGTGCGCCTTCGTAGAAGCGCTCGAGCGGCAACTCGCCGACGGCGGGAATCAACGCGCGAGCGTAACCCAGCTCGCGCAGGCGCAGACAGCCGAGCAGTGCAAGGTCGGCACCGATGCCGCTTCCGCGCGCCTCTGCGCTGACGCCGATCGGTCCGAAGATACCGGTGCCGGGTTGCGCCCCTGCGTTGCGTAACCAGGCGTATCGCAGCCCTTGCGCGGCAAGCGAAAGAAACGCCCGTCGTTGCCCGTCCTGCGTGACGACGAGATTCTTTGCGCGAAAGGCCTCGCCGCTCCAACCGCCGCCAAACGCCGTATCGATCCACGCGCAGAGCGCATCGTCGCGCTCGCGCTCTTCGATGCGAAGCCCACGCGCCGCCAATCGGTTGCGCGCGGCGTTCGCGGCCGCTGCATCGAACGTATCGCTACGTAGATCGACGACGAGGTTGGCGAGCGCCCTCAATCGGAACTGCGCGCCGGGTGAATCGTCACCTGCGCTTCTTCTCCCATTCGCGCCTCGATCCAACCGATCGTCGTCGCTCCCGGCACTGCGGCAACGGCGCGCGCCGCATCATCGACCGGAACGACCAGCGTGTAACCGATGCCCATATTCAGCGTGCGGTAGCGCTCTTCGTGCGTGAGCCCGCCGCGATCGACGAGCACCTGTTGAATCGCCGGCACCTGCCAACGCGACTGTTCGAGCACCGCCTTGACACCGGGGCGCAACGTGCGCGGAAGATTCTCTAATAATCCGCCGCCGGTGATATGCGCCATCACTTTTACCGATGCAACCTTTTGAATCGCGCGCACCGCGGCAAAATACGACGGATGCTCGGCGAGCAGCGCGTCGGCATAGGTCGCGCCGGCAAACGGCTGCAACCATTCCTCCCGCGGAACGAGCGCGCGCGCGAGTGAGTAGCCATTGGTGTGCAGTCCGACGGCGGGAAGCCCGATCACGGCATCACCGGGCTCGACGTCTTGCGGATTCGGCACTGCAGAACGATCGACGACGCCGACGATCGTTCCCGCAAGATCGAAGTGTCCCGGCGCATAGAGCCCGGGCATCTCCGCAGTCTCTCCGCCGAGCAACGCAC
>JAJXVC010000181.1 GCA_021782295.1 bacterium
CGTTGTAGCGAGGCGTCGTAGAGCGCCGCCTGCCGCATCGCCGTCGGCACGCCGATCACGATATCGCCGAGTAGTTCCTCACCCGGCATACTCGGATCGGGTTCGAGCGGAAAGCTCAACACGTCTGTCGGCTTCTTTTTTCCTCGGTGAAGCGCATTGAGGCGCTCGATAGCCGCATCGCTGACGAAACTGATCGAGAGTGAGGCATTACCCCTCCCGACGGCAACCAACAACTGCGAGGCGACGCGCTTGACCGCGCGCGCATCGATGCCGCTCTTGCGAACGGTATTACGGTAGTGAATCACGGAGCGGTTTCATATGCGCGAATGATGCGCGCGACGAGCGGGCGCCGCACCACGTCGGCACCATCGAGATCGACGACCGCAACTTCCTCGACGCCCTTCAGACGACGCGCCGCGTCGCGCAGCCCACTGCGCGCTCCCGATGGGAGGTCGACCTGCGTTGCATCGCCGACGACGACCATCTGCGACCCTGCGCCGATACGCGTCAGCAGCATTTTGAGTTGCTCGGGACCGGCGTTCTGTGCCTCGTCGACGATAACGAACGCATTCGCCAACGTTCGACCGCGCATGTAGGCAATCGGCGCAACTTCAATGACACCGCGTTCGATATATTTTGCCGCCGTACTCTCGTCGAGCAATTCGTCGATTGCGTCGTAGAGCGGACGAAGGTACGGATCGATCTTCTCTTTGAGATCGCCGGGCAGGAAGCCGAGGCGCTCGCCGGCTTCAACCGCAGGCCGCGTGAGAACGATCCGCGAGACGTTCCGGTCGCGTAGCGCGCGCAGCGCCATTGCGATTGCAAGGAAGGTTTTCCCCGTCCCTGCGGGGCCGATACAGATCGTTAGCGCATGCCGTTCGATCGCCTCGACGAAACTGCGCTGCCCCGCCGTCCGCGCCCGGATCTCGCGACCGCGCTTGCTGCGCAAGAGCGTCGAGGGGAGCATGGCGGCAACGTTTGCCGGAAGGTCGGCGTCGGCGACCGCGAGCGCAACATCCTCGGGGGTCATTTGTTCGCCGCGCAGCGCGGAGACTAAGAGCGCGCGCACCGCCGATTCAGCGCGCTCGGTTTTTCCGGCGGCACCGGCGAGCACGAGCGATTCGCCGTCGACGAAACAGCGCACGCCACAGCGCTCTTCGATCGCCGCCAAATTTGCATCGAACGCTCCAAAGAGCCGCACCCGTTCGCCGAGCGAATCGAGGGCAACGGTACGACGGTCGAGATTATTCAGAACGTTTCAGTCACTCCGTCGCTTCCCTACCACGTAGGAGGGCCGCTCTCCCGCATTGCCAGCGGCGGGGCGAGCAATTCGGCGAGCACCACGCCGCGCGCCCAGTCGACACGCCGCCCGGAGAGCGGGCGCGAGGCTTTCGCCGCTCTCTCCAGGGAGGGATCTTCAAAGAGTTCGAGGGTCAAAAATTCGACCGGCAACGCTTCGGTTTCCGGGGCGCTCGGCGGAAGCGGTGCCGCGACGACCGGCGGCGGAACCGCGACGCGGCGCGCGCTGACGATCTGCCGTGCCGTCTCGCGGGCGACCGCAGCCTGCGGCGCAGGCACGACTCCAGGCCGCGGCGCAGGCGCCCCCCCGAGCGTACTCGGGCCGCGCACGTTCCTCGCGGCCCTCCGCAGGCTCGAAAAGACCGCCGCGATCACGATGAGCGCCCAGAGCAGCGCCCCCACGTCGCTCAGCTTCATGGGTTACTTCTGCGGGGGTGCCGGTGGAGTGCTGCCCTGGTCGCCGGACGAACCGCCGATCGAACCGCGCATCTCGGTATCCGCTTGAATATTTTTCAGGCGATAGTAATCCATCACCCCGAGATTTCCGCTCTTGAAGGCTGCCGCGATCGCCGCCGGGATCGAGGCCTCGGCCTCAACGACGCGCGCGCGCATCGCCTGCGTCTCGGCTTTCTGCTCTTGTTCGGAGGCCATCGCGGCGTATTGCCGTTCAGCGGCCTTCGCTTGCGCGATCCGGCGATCGGCTTCGGCCTGACTCGTCTGCAATTCCGCGCCGATATTCTTGCCGACATCGACGTCGGCGATATCGATCGAGACGATCTCGAACGCCGTTCCCGCGTCGAGCCCTTTGCTGAGCACCGCCTTGCTGATGCGATCGGGATATTCGAGTACCTCTTTGTGATCGACAGCGGCGCCGACGGCGGCGACGACGCCTTCACCGACGCGAGCGATGATCGTCGGCTCTCCGGCACCACCGACATAACGGTCGAGATTGCTGCGCACCGTCACGCGCGCTTTCACGTTGAGCTGAATACCGTTCTGCGCAACCCCTTGAAAGGTCGGCGTTTCGATCACCTTCGGATTGACCGACATCTGCAACGCTTCGACAACGTTGCGGCCGGCGAGATCGATCGCGGCGGCGCGTTGCCACTCGAGCGGAATCTGCGCGCGTTGCGCCGCGATCATCGCCAGCGTCACGTTTTCGACGTTGCCGCCGGCGAGATAATGCGACTGCATCTGATCGACATAGAGATCGAGGCCGGCTTTCCGCGCGCGCACGTAGTTGGTGACGATCACACCGGGGGGGATGCCGATCAACCGCATGCGTACCAACGAAATAATCCCTAACGGTACACCGGCGGCAATCGTGCGAATCCACAAGCCCAACGGAAAATAGTAGAGGAAGACAAAGAACGCGATTATCGCGACAAAAATGAGAACCGCTGCGCTCGCCGCAATCATGAAGTAATCCTTTCACGGGGGAAGGGAATAGGTTCGACGAAAATTCGAGACCCCTCGACGCGCGTGACGCGAACCGGCGTACCGGCGGCGATAAACTCGCCCTCGGTCAGCACGTCGATGCGTTCGCCGTCGAAGAGTCCATGCCCGGCCGGGCGGAGGAATGTTAGCGCGATTCCGCTCTTGCCGAGCAGATCGAAGCGATTGGGGGCGGTAACGAAATCGGGCCCCTGCACCGCGGCGAGTGCCAACTGCGAGCTCCAGGCGTTTTCGGGAAACGCGCGCAGCGCCATCGTGAAGCCGATCGTCGCGAGAACGATCGCTGTCGCCAGCGCTTCGATCCCTCCGACGAGATAGGGGGTGCCGAAGGAAAAGAGGAGCGCGCCGAGGAGCAACGTCGCCCCAAGGGCTCCCGGAAGGGTGTGCCCGGGAAGAACGTGGAGCTCCCAGAGGATGCCGAGAACGCCGAGGAGTGCGACGAGCGCGACGAACCAGTCGGCGAATCCCGAAAAGAGCTGTGCGCTAAAATAGAGCGCGAGTGCCGCGATGCCGATAAATCCCGCGAGCCCGTGCATGGTCTGCATCTCGACGAGCAGGCCGAGCAACCCGAGCCCGATGAGCACGCCGGCGACGAGCGGATCGCTAACAAAACTCGCGATACGCTCTGCAAGCGTGAGATGAACCGGCACGACGGAGGCACCCCCGAGGCCGATGCTCGACAATGCCGTCGGCAGCGTTGGGGCAACCCCGGCAGCGAGATGCGCTTGGACGGCCTCAGCGCTATCGAGCACGAGCATTCCATTGGTGTTTGCCGTCGTCGGCGTCGAGATCGTTGCATTCGGCGCAAGAACGACGCGCCGAGCGGCTAGCGCGATGAGGGCGGCGCTGTTGTAGGCCTCCCCGGAGACGTAGGCGAGCGTCGGTATCGGCGCGCTCCGGATATCGGCACGGATCGGCGCGATGACGCTATCGAGCCCACCGGCGCTGTTGATATCGAGAACGAGCGCACGTGCGTGCGAACCGACGGCAAGCGCTATCGCGCGGTGAACGAGTCGCTCGGTTCCCCGATCGACCGAACCGGTGATCGGTACTACCACGACCGGCGCCGATGCGCCGCTCGCCCGTGCCGCCCCGACAGCGGAGAGAGCGATGAGGCTCCCGGCGAGGATGATTCGGAGGCGAAGACTCCACATGCGGGTATCTACCCGCCGCGGTGGGGGAAGTTACGCCCCGCGCTCTCCAAGTGCGTTCGTGACGACCTCGCGCACGAGGTTTCCGTCGGCAAGTCCTTTGAGCTGCGGCATCACGGCCTTCATGACCGCGCCCTGATTGCGCCCGCTCTCGGGGAGCGCGGCGAGCGCGGCGGCGACGATTTCCTCGATCTCGCGGCGCGATTTTTGCGCCGGAAGGTAGGCGACGAGAATTTCGCGCTCGGCATCTTCCTTGGCGGCGAGCTCTTCACGCCCAGCCTTACGGAACTCCGTCGCGGCGTCGATTCGCTGCTTGACCTGACGGCCGATCACCTCGAGCTCCTGCCCTTCGGTAAGATCGACGCCCGCCTCGCTGCGTTTGTAGGTAAAACCGGAGAGAGCCGAACGTAACGTGTCGACTCTCAACTGCTCGCGAGCCTTCATCGCCGTCTTGAGGTCTTCGGCGATGCGCTCTTTCAATGCGGCCATGACGGTTTAGGTCCGGCGCTTGCGCGCGGCGGCCGACTTCTTCTTTTTGCGGACGCTCGGTTTTTCGTAGTGTTCGTGCTTGCGCGCTTCGGCG
>JAJXVC010000182.1 GCA_021782295.1 bacterium
TTCGTGATCGATATCGACCTTCAGCCCGTAACCGCCGTCATAAGAGGCAGCGGTAACGATGCCCGCCGCCGTAGCGCGCACCGGCTCACCCCAGTCTGCGGCGAGATCGACGCCTTCGTGGAACTCGACATCGGGATAGGTGCGATAACAAAAACATCCCACAATCGGCGCCCCGGCGACCGGGTTCAGCGACGGAATATGCGCGATGAGCGCGGCCTGCGCAAGCGCGGTGATATTCCCAAGATTGAGTACGCGTGTCGCTTGCCGACGCGTCCGCTGCGAAAGCGAAGCGGCGCGCGCCGCGAGCATTGCAATCCGGTGGAGACGCTCGCGTACGATACTTACCTTCGACCCTGCATGCACCGATTTTTTCTTTGCGCGGATCGGTTTCACGGCATGAACCGGCATACCGATTGCCGCTTCGATCCGTTGGTTCTCGCGTTCGACACGTTCGAGCGTCGCGCGGAGTTGTTCGGTCTGACGATCGATGGAGGTGACTTTGCGGCGCTGGTGCTGCGCCGCTACCTGCAGACGGGAGACTTCATGGTGCGCCACGCCCGCCGTAACGAGAGCGAAGAGCGCCGAGCCCATCACCAAACATGCTACCAGCGTACAAGCAAGAACGATCGCGCGGCGCGAAAGGACGAAACGCCAGATGCGCTCGCCGTTCTGCGGCACGAGTTTTACGTGGTAGCGATCGAGAAACACCGTTATCCCGCCACCGAGAGAACCGCGCGCGTCGCCGACGCTTTTGCCTGCTCGATGGCGGCAATCTCTTCGTCGGAGGCGTTGCTTTCACAACGAAATCCGCGCACGCTCTTTCCGTAGGTTCGCGTATCGACGCGGGAATAGATGCTATTGAGAACGACCCCATCGCCATCTCGATTGAGCAACGCGAGCGCATACGAGAGCGTCGAGCCGGTATCTTCGTAGGCGTCGTAGCGAACGAAGCCCACCAACGACAGATCGACTCGCGCGAGCGCTTCGAGCGCGGCAATCCGCGCGCTGCTTTCGGTAGCATGCGATTCCGCCGCCCGCAGCCCCCCTTCGAGCGCGGCGATCCGCTGCGAGGCCGGGCCGGCCGCCCCGCCGAGCAAATCGTCGTGGATGCCGACCAATTTCACCAGCGGCGGGACGCTCTTCCCCATCCGCACGAAGGCAAAGATCGCCGCCACGAGCGCGATCGCACCCAGAAGCACGCCGCCCAGGGCGAGCGCCG
Source organism: bacterium (assembly GCA_021782295.1). The sequence continues at coordinate 1,220 of JAJXVC010000182.1, forward strand.
CGAGCAAGTCGGGCGAAAAATTCGACGGCAGCATCTTCTCCAATACGTTCAGCGTTCTGCGCATACCACGACGGAAGCCGGGTTGACTCGCGGCACCCGCACCGATTCGCGAACCGTTGCTCCCTTCCGGGCCTGGCGGGGTTGACGAGGGCGCGCCGCGCGAGGCCCGGCCCCCATCATGGCCTGCGCATGATAGCACGCACAGGCCAGCGCCGGTAAAGCGAGAGAAGTCGCAGCGGAGAGACTCCTACGAGGGAGCCTTCGTGAACCCCGCCGGGATCGAGAAGAGACGCTCGGCTTCGGGGCGGTAGAGCCAGCGGATCTTGCCGCGCTCGAGGAGCGAACCGACTTTCCCGCCTCCGGAACTCTGCATCTCCATCAAGCGATAGAGCGTCAGTTTCACACCGTTATTCGCCAGCGCCTCGCTGGTACCGGAGTTCCTCACGAAGTGCGGCTTGCACCCTCCATGGCCGAGCGTTGCGCGCACCGAACTCGGCGGAGCCCCCGCAACCGGCGGCAGCGGGCAGTACGCGCGCCACTTATTGATTCCGGAGATATAGCGCACGATCGTCATCGCCGAAGAACCGTTCCGACAGGAGCCCGTCGCTCGGGTCATCGTCATCGCAATCGTGGTACGCGAGCCGTGCGTCATGTAGCCTTCGAGCTCTTTGTTCCCGAGATCGACGCGTTTTGCCGAGAGGCTCATATCGACCGTACCCGGGGCCATGTTCGTCATATTCCCCATTCTCCCCGACATCGCGGAGACCGGCGCCGCCGGAGCACCGGCGCAACCGCTGCGATCGACGTAGATGCGATAGGTCTTCTTCGCAAGATCGAGATCGATCGTTTCATGCCGCTCGCATTTCACGATCGTCGCGGTATGCTGCAGCGGAAGATCGGTACGAACCCAATTCTTATAGAACGTCAGGCGCTCGAGCGTACCGTCGCGCATCATTGCCATCATCGCTTGCATTGAATTGGTGCCGCCCATCGCACGCTTCATCGCGCCGCCGACGATCATCGAGCCGAGATTGGGAAACCCATGATGCGCGGGAGCCGGAGCGGGCGTCGCCTTTGCGAGTGCCGCGAGTTGACGATAGCTCGCATCGAAGCTGCCCGGCGGCGGAGCTGTCGCCGACGGCATCACCATACGAACGATCTCGTAATACTGAAGTGCGACCGGCGTCGGCGTCGGCGTCGGTTTTATCGCCGTTGCCTTCACGGCGCGCGCCGAGGTCGCGCCTGGTGCAGCGGCGGCGAGAACGAGCAGAGAGCCTGCGAGAAAGAGGCCGGCAAATTTTAAATGCTTCATCGAGAGAGTACCCCCTTGCTTGATTTGCCGTTTTCCTTCGAAGGATTCCCTCCCCTCCCTGCAGGTTGCGGGGCTCCTGCTCTAGCGAGAAGAACAGCGTCGCCATGGCTGACGTAACGATCAAAGTACGCGAGAGCGGCCCCTACCTCGTCAAAGGTCCGGTGACGATCACCGATGTCGACGGGCGCCCCTATCGAGTCGAGGGCGAGAACGTCGCGCTCTGCCGGTGCGGGCATTCGAAGAGCAAGCCGTTCTGCGACGGATCGCATCGCGACGGCTTCGTAGCGACCGAACGCGCCCCCGAGGCGTAGCGAGTGCCGAGCTATCAACGCGCGGGAGAGCTTCCCGAGAAGCGGCACATTCAATTTCGCCGCCCCGACGGCGGCCTCTACGCTGAAGAGCTGTTTTCGACGCGGGGTTTTGAGAGCGTCTATTCCTTGCTCTACCACGAGCGCCCACCCACGGCAACGCGCGAGGTTCGCCAGTGGCACCGTTCGCGCGTCGAATTACACGAGAACGAACCGCTGCGCAATCGTCACTTTCTCACCGGAAAACTGCTGCTCTCCGGCGACGCCGTTGAATCCCGCACACCGATTCTCGGGAATGACGACCTGTTGCTCTCGATTGCAAGCGCGCGCGAACCGATGGCGACCTTCTATCGCAACGTCGGCGGCGACGAGCTCATCTTCATCCATCGCGGAACAGGCACGTTCGAGACGCCGTTCGGTCGGCTCGCATATCGCCCGCTCGACTACGTGCTGATGCCGACCGGCACGACTTGGCGCATCCTTCCCGATGAACCGACCGATATGGTCGTGCATGAGTCCTCCGGCATGGTGACGATTCCGCGCAAATATCGTAATGAATTCGGACAACTCGAAGAACACGCGCCCTATTACGAGCGCGACTTTCGCGTCCCGGTACTCGCTCCACCGGTCACCGAGGTCGGTTCGTATGAAATTCGCGTCGCGAATCGAGGGCGAAACGCGGTTTACGTCGTCGAAAATCATCCCTGCGATGTGATCGGTTGGGACGGATACTGCTATCCCTACGCATTCAACCTGCGCGACTACATGCCGATCACCGGCATGCTCCACCAGCCGCCGACGGCGCACGCGACCTTCGAAGCTCCCGGCGCGGCGTTTTGTGCGTTCGTGCCGCGGCTCTTCGATTATCATCCGCTCGCCATTCCCGTTCCGTACAATCATTCCAGCGTCGATTGCGATGAAGTGCTGTATTACGTCAGCGGAAACTTCATGAGCCGTCGCGGAGTGGTCGAAGGCTCGATCACCCTTCATGCAGCCGGCGCTCCCCACGGACCGCAGCCCGGCGCAGTCGAAGCGAGCCTCGGAATACGCGAGACCGATGAATTTGCGATCATGGTCGATACCTTCAAACCGCTGGAACTCGCGCGCGCGGCGACGCTCTGCGAAGATGAAAGCTACTATCGATCCTGGGCGAGCTCTCCCTAAGCATCACCGCGCGTCGACGTCGAGTCGACGGCGGGCAATATCGTTCCGCGTGCGCTCCCAAAACCGATCGATCGATAGCCGGCGCGCTCGCAGCGTCCGCGGAGCGTGATCTCGTCGCCGTCTTCGAGGAAACGACGCTCCCCGCCGTCGGGAAGGCGGAGCGGATGTTTCCCGTTCTCCGTGAGTTCGATCAAACTTCCCTGCGATCCAGCGAGAGAGCCGCTGATCGTTCCCGATGCGAAAAGATCGCCGGGAGCGATTGCCGCGCCGTTACTCGACGCATGCGCAAGTTGTTGCGCCTGACTCCAATACATCGCCGCGAACGAGGTGCGCGAAATCGTCGCCGCTGCAGCATCGCGTTCGCGCATGCGCGCATCGCGAAGATCGACGGAGAGCGCGATCTCGTAATTCTCCGCCTCGCTCTGGGCGAGATAGGGGAGCGGCGCAGGCATCTGCGGCGGGCCGTCGATGCGAAATGGTTCGAG
>JAJXVC010000183.1 GCA_021782295.1 bacterium
GACGATCTCGGCATCGCGCGGATCGAGAACCTCGGTGACGACGGCGAGCCCGTGGAGGTCGGCGGCCTCGCGCATCATCGCGAGCCCTTCGCGGCCCAGCCCTTGGAAGGAGTACGGCGAGGTGCGTGGCTTATAGGCTCCGCCTCGCAGGACGTTGGCCCCGGCGCGCGCGACCGCAGCGGCGGTCGCAAGCATCTGCTCGAGACTTTCGACGGCACATGGGCCGGCGCAGATCGCGAGTTCCTCGCCGCCGAAGCTCGGCCCACCGGGGCGAAGCGAAACGACGCTGCGCCGGTCGCGAGCATCGACGTGCACGAGCCGAAAGTCGCGCGAAGGCGGAAGCGGGCGAGCGTTCATTCCCGAGATGCTACCATGCGACCGGCGGGCGCGGGGTGGTGAGAGGTCGCACGTGCGAGTTCGGCGATCTCGCGCGCGGTTAACGGGCGCACCCGCCCCGAAGCGAGCGAGCCGAGTTCGATCGGGCCGAAGCGTAGGCGTCGTAGTTCGATGACGGGGTGTCCGAGCGCGGCGAACATCTCGCGAACCTGGCGGTTGCGCCCCTCATGGATCGTGAGATCGACGAGGCTTCGCAGCGAGGCCGACGAGACGATCCGCAATTTTGCCCCCGCCGCGCGAAAGCTCGGCGTGCGCACACCGGCGCGTAGTTCCTCGATCTGCGCTGGGCTCAGCTCTCCGCGAATCGTCGCGCGATAGGTTTTTTCGACACCGAAACGCGGATGCAGCAGACGGTGAATCAGGTCGCCGTCGTTACTGAGCAATAAGAGCCCCGAGGTATCGTAATCGAGGCGACCGGCGGGAACGACGCGCGGAAGATCGCGCGGCAAAAGGTCGAGAATCGTACGCCGACCCTCGGGATCGGAGAGCGTCGTGACGACACCGACCGGTTTATTCATCGCCAAGTAGATGTAGCGTTGCGCGAGCGCAGGCTTCCCATCGCAAAGAATACGATCGTCGGGGCCGACGAGGATACCAAGTTCACGAACGACATGCCCGTTCACGCTCACGCGGCCGGCGAGAATGAGTTCGTCGGCGGCACGACGCGATGCGACCCCCGCGCGCGCAAGCGCACGGTTGAGCCGCATCTGCGCAGTGTCGCGCTTAGTACTTTCCGTTGCTCTCTTCGTAACCACGGGACATCGAGAGCGCCTCTTTGGTAACCGACGCCAAGAACTCGTCGTTCGTGCGCGTTTGGGCCATCTTGTCGAGGATGATCTCGGTGATATCGCCGCTGTTGAGTACAGCGGTCGCGCGACGAAGCATCCAGATTTTCCGCATCTCTTCGTTGGAGAGCAAGAGCTCTTCGTGTCGCGTTCCCGAACGTTTGATATCGACGGCGGGGAAGACGCGCGATTCGGCGAGTTTACGGGTGAGGTTGAGTTCCATATTTCCCGTGCCCTTGAACTCTTCGAAAATGATGTCGTCCATTTTCGATCCGGTCTCGATGAGCGCGGTCGCGATGATGGTCAGCGAGCCGCCTTCTTCGATCTTGCGCGCCGCGCCGAAAAAGCGTTTCGGTTTATGCAGCGATGCGGTGTCGAGGCCGCCGGAAAGGGTGCGCCCGGAATTCGGAACGACCTGGTTGTAGGCGCGGGCAAGACGCGTGATGGAATCGAGGAGAATGACGACGTCTTTCCCCATCTCAACGAGGCGCTTCGCGCGCTCCATCGTGAGTTCGGCGACGGCGGTGTGATTCTCGGGATGTTCGTCGAACGTCGAAGCGACGACTTCGCCGTCGATCGTCCGTTGCATATCCGTGACTTCTTCGGGGCGTTCATCGACGAGAAGCGCGATGATGTGCGCTTCGGGATGATTGATGGAGATCGAGTTGGCGATATTTTTCAGCAGCGTCGTCTTACCCGCTTTAGGCGGGGAAACGATGAGCGCGCGCTGCCCTTTACCGATCGGGCAGAAAAGGTCGATGACGCGCGTCGAGAGCTGCGTTGCACGAACCTCGAGCTTGAAGCGCTCGTTGGGATAGATCGGCGTGCCTTTTTCGAAAGTTTTCCGCACGCCCATTTTTTCGATATCGATCTCGTTGATGCGATCGACGCGCAAGAGGCCGAAATATTTCTCTCCCTCTTTCGGTCGACGCACGGTCGCATCGACGCGGTCGCCGCGCCGAAGATCGGCCCGCCGTATCTGCGCTTGACTGACGTAGACATCTTCGTTACCGATCACATAACCGGCGCGTCGCAAAAAGCCGTAGCCTTCCGGCAGAATGTCGAGGATGCCGCTCGCGCTCTCGATACCGGAGCGTGCTTGCTGCGCTGCGAGAATCTGGAGGACGATCTCGTCCTTCTTTACTTTCGCCGGCGTGGCAATCTCGATCGAAAATTCTTTTGCCAGCTCGACAAGCTCGCTCTTACTCTTCTCTTCGAGTTGCGCTGCGGTCAGCATCGGCGGCGCCTGCGCCTCATTCTGAGCGAATGCTTCGGGCTGCGGGAACCCGGAATTATTATGGCGGCGGCGCGAACGGCGGCGGCGGCCCCCATTGGGCGGGCGGCCATTTTCGTTGGGGCGATGATCGAGTTGCAGGGGAGGCTCACTCTCGCAGCGTCCGCACGCATTCACCAGCGACTTCATCGGGCTACGCCGCGACGGTGGGTGAGTGTGGGCGGGAGGGAATAGATTGCGCCGGGCGAGTCGATAGCGACTCAACGGCACCAGTGAGGTTATAGCATGGGATCGCTGCTCCCTTCAAGCGCCGCGCCGAACGTTCTTTAGAAGAACGCGCGATTTTTACGATTGCTCTACGCGGCGATTCGCGAGAGCTCGGCGCGGGCGAGTTCGGCGAGATCCTCGGCGCGGCCGAGTTCGAGCACGAACGTCGGCGTCGCCCGCAGGGAGCAGAGGAGATGAATGTATGGCCGATGGAGCCGGTAGGGGAGCGCGCGGTGCTCGCGCAGGTCCTCGAGCAACTCGCGATCGGGAACGACCACGGTCGCGAGCCGATGACCGAAACTGCGTAAGGCATCGAGCAATGCTTGGAGCGCTCCGTAGGATGCCGCTCGTTCGGCGCACTCCTCCGGCACGGCGATGGAGAATGGAACGCGCAGGAGTTGAGCGCTCCGACCGCGCCGGATTCGAGCGATGAGGACGGCGTTACCCGTCGCTGCGGCCGCGTAGCCGTAGTCGACCAGAACCCGGTGAAGCGACGTATTCCGCATGCATGGACCTCCAGGTCAGCATACATCGAACATACGTTCGCCGTCAAGCCGGCGTTGCGAGCCTCGCGATCGCCTCTTGATAGATCTCGACGCAGCGAACGACGATGCTTCGAGCGTCGAAGCGACGGGCGGCGGCAAGCATCTCCTCGCGGGTGACCACCGGCGGCGAATCCGCCGCCATCGCCAGAGCGAAGCTCTGCGCATCCGGTGCGAGCAGACGCGCACAGCCTCCAAGCACGTCGCGGTTCTGCGGCGAGTCGGCGGCAAAGACCGGCAACCCGGCGGCGAGCGCCTCCACTTGGACCAACCCTTGCGTCTCGGTCATGCTCGGGAAAAGAAAGCCGTCGGCGCTTGCATAGAAATCGGGGAGCGAGCGTCGCGGTAGCGCACCGAGAAAGCGTACGCGCTCCTCAAGACCGCGATCCCGCACGAGCGCTTCCAAGGCATCGCGCTCCGGGCCGTCGCCGATGAATGCAAGGCGCACGCTCGGCGAGCGAACCGCCGCGAGCGCCTCGATAACGGTCGGGAGATTTTTTTCCAGCGCGAGTCGGCCGACGGCGAGATAGAGCCGATCCGCTGCACCCGCACCCATCCGCTCGCGCAGCTCTTCGCAGCGGCGGCCGCGCGAAAAAAAATCGACATCGATACCGCTGGGCAACACCTCGATGCGCCCGTCGACGCCGAGGTCATGCAAGCGTTGCTCCATCGCGGAGGTCGGGACGATGACGGCAGCGACGGCGTTTGCAAAACGACGCGTCAACTCCGAGGCAGCGTAGCGTGTTGCTCGCGCCTCGAAGGGAACGTAATGTGCATACGCTTCCAACTGCGTGTGGTAGGTGTAGACGGTCGGGTGCCCGTAGCGCCGCGCGTAGCGTAATCCCATCCAGCCGGTGACGAACGGCGAATGGAGATGCAGCACGTCGAGCTGCGCGACGCGGCGCGCGATCTCACTTCGGCGCAAAACGGGGACGGTGAGCCGATAATCGCTCTGCGTCGGCAACGGGAGCGATGGAATCCGCACGACGCCCGCGTCATAGCGCGCCTCCGGATGTCGCGGGGTAAAAACGGTCACCTCATGCCCGAGCTCCGTGAGGTATGCGCGTAGGGTATCGACGGCGGTGACGACCCCGTTGACCACCGGATGATAGACCTCGGTAAAGAGTCCAACCCTCAGCATCGCCGAACTCGGTTTCCACTCGGCCTACCCCGGGCCTTTATGATCGTTACAGAAGGATTACCCTTCTTCAAGTCGACTTTTGGCATAGGAAGCCCGCG
>JAJXVC010000184.1:0-4107 GCA_021782295.1 bacterium
TCAAAAAGGGCGCGTTACTTGTAGGTTTCCTCGATCCTCTCGGCGACCCGAGCTACGCCGAGCGACTTGCCTCGGCGGGACTCGAAGCCCTCGCCGTTGAGAAAATCCCGCGCATCACGCGCGCACAAAGTATGGATGCGCTTTCGTCGCAAAGCAACATCGCCGGTTATAAGGCGGTCTTGCTCGCGGCGAGCGCGCTGCCGAAGTTCTTCCCGATGCTCACCACTGCGGCCGGAACGATTCCTCCGGCGAAAGCACTCGTGCTTGGCGCCGGAGTAGCGGGGCTGCAAGCAATCGCGACGGCGCGCCGCCTCGGCGCGGTCGTCAGCGGATACGATGTTCGCGCCGTTGTCCGCGAACAGGTGCAGTCGCTCGGCGCGAAATTCCTCGAATTCGATCTCGGCGAGAGCGCCGAGGGTTCGGGGGGATACGCAAAAGAACTGACCCCCGAACAACAGCAGCGACAGCGCGATTGGATGGTCGAACAGATCGGCAAGAACGATGTCGTGATTACCACCGCTTTGGTTCCCGGGCGTCGAGCCCCCATTCTCATTACCGAAGCAGCGGTCGCCGCGATGGCGCCGGGCAGCGTCATCGTCGATCTCGCTGCCGAAGCCGGCGGCAACTGCGCTCTGACAAAACCCAACGAAAGCATCGTTACCGAAAACGGCGTGCAGATCATCGGCACGACCAACCTTCCCGCAACGATGCCCTATAACGCGAGTCAACTCTACTCGCGTAACCTTTTCGCCTTACTCTCGCCGTTTGCAAAAGACGGTACGCTCGCCCTCGATTATCAAGACGACGTCATTGCGGGCGCATGTATCGTTCACGGCGGTAAATCTTTGATTGGAGCGGCACAGTGAACGATATCGCCCATCTCATCCAACTACTGACCGTCCTTCTGCTGGCGGTCTTCGTCGGCTTCGAAGTCATCTCGAAGGTCCCGACGACGCTACACACGCCGCTGATGTCGGCGACCAACGCCATCCACGGCATCGTATTTATCGGCGCGATTTTGGTTGTCGGCAACCTTTTTGCCGGGTCGCCAACGCCGATGCTGCAAATCATCAGCGTGGCCGCTCTGACGCTCGGAGCGATCAACGTCTTCGGCGGATTCGCGGTGACCGAACGCATGTTGCAAATGTTTAAGAAGAAAGAGGGGCCCCGTTCATGACCCTCGCTCTGAGCATTGCGAACCTCGTTGCGGTTGCGCTCTTTATTTACGGTCTCCATCAACTCAATTCGCCGCCGACGGCACGCGCCGGTAACCAACTGGCGATGGTCGGTATGGCAATCGCGCTGGTCTCCTCGCTCGTAACGACGCAAGGTATCGGCTGGTGGGCGATTCTCGTCGGCGTTCTTCTCGGCGGCACGATCGGTATCGTCGCCGCGCTGCGCGTGAAGATGACCGCAATGCCGCAGATGGTCGCGCTCTACAACGGTGCCGGCGGCGCCGCTGCGGCTGCGATCTCGACGCTGGAATTTTTCCTGCTTGCCAGTGGAAACGGCGAAAATGCGATCGTATCGGTATCGCTGGTACTCTCGGCAATCATCGGATGCTTGAGCTTCGCCGGCTCCATCATTGCGTTTTTGAAACTTCAAGAGCTCATGACCGGACGGCCGATCACCTATCCCGGCCAGCAATTCGTCAACGCACTGATCTTACTGGCGATTCTCGGCCTCGCCGGATGGTTCGTCGTGACGTTGGGAACGATGCCGGTCCTCGCGTTTCTTGGGCTGCTCGTTTGCTCGCTTCTCCTCGGCGTACTCTTCGTGCTGCCGATCGGCGGCGCGGATATGCCGGTGGTGATCTCGCTGCTCAACTCGTTCACCGGATTGGCGGTGGCGGTCACCGGCTTCGAAATCAACTCGACGCTGCTGATTATTTGCGGCGCACTCGTCGGCGCAAGCGGTACGCTGCTGACCGTCATGATGGGCAAGGCGATGAATCGTCCGCTCACCAACGTACTGTTCGGTGCATTCGGTTCCGGCGGCGGCAGCGAGCCGGCGGCGGGAAGCGGCGGGCCGCAGCAGATCCGCAGTGCGAGCGCCGACGACGTCGCCATCATGTTGGCCTATGCATCGAAAGTGATCTTCGTGCCGGGCTACGGCATGGCGGTCGCCCAGGCACAGCATTCGGTAAAAGCACTCGCCGATCAACTCGAAAAACGCGGCGTCAACGTGCTCTACGCAATCCATCCCGTCGCCGGCCGCATGCCGGGACACATGAACGTGTTGCTCGCCGAATCGAACGTTCCATACGAACAATTGCTCGACATGGAAGATGCGAACCCCGAGTTCCCGACGACCGATGTGGCCTTGGTCATCGGCGCAAACGACGTCACGAACCCGGCGGCACGCAACGTCACGAGTTCGCCGATCTACGGCATGCCGATTCTCGACGTCGATAAAGCGGCGAACGTCATCGTGCTCAAGCGTTCGATGCGCTCCGGCTTCGCCGGCATCGACAACCCGCTCTACGAGATGCCGAACACCTCGATGCTCTTCGGCGACGCCAAAGCGAGCGTCGATGCACTCACCTCGGCGGTGAAGGCGCTGTAAGCGATGCGAGTGCCGGGAAGCACTCTGCGCGTCCTCGTAGCGCTTGCGCTTCTCGGCACCTCGGTCGCCGCCGGAGTACGCACGACGACTCCGGTCTCCTACGTCGATCCATTCGTCGGAACATCGGGCACGCCACTCGGCGGCCCGATCGACGATTTTCCCGGCGCCGACGTGCCCTTTGGAATGCTCCAATGGAGCCCCGATACGCCCTCGCAGAATGCCGGCGGCGGCTATGAATTCAACGATTCACGAATCACCGGATTCAGTATGACGCACCTGAGCGGCCCCGGCTGCAACGTCTTCGGAGATTTTGCGGTCTTGCCGCTTCTCGGTTCACCACCGACGACGTTGCAGGGAATCTCGCAACCGTTCTCTCACGTCGGCGAAATCGCGGTGCCCGGTTACTACGCGGTGACGCTTGGCGAACCGGGGATTCGCAGCGAGCTCACCGTGCGCTCGCGGAGCGGGTTGGGACGCTTTACGTTCCCGCGCTCGCACGATGCGCTGCTCGCGATCGATCCCGCCTCCGATCAAGCCGGAGTGGGGAACGCAAGCATCCGAATCCTCGGCAACAATGCGCTCGAGGCGAGCGCGCAGAGCGGGCATTTTTGCGGTATGCCCGATCGGTTTACGGTCTATATGGCGGCGCGTTTCAATCGCCCCTTTGCCGCATCGGGGCTCTACGATAACGGCAGCGGACGCACCGCCGGTGCATGGCTGCGCTTCGACACGACGACGCATAGCAGCGTTCGCATGCAAGTGGCGATCTCGTTCGTGAGCGAACGCGGTGCCTGGCGAAACCTCCGCGATTCCGCGCGTTCGTGGAGTATCGTTGCGGTTCGCAATCGCGCGCTCGAGCGCTGGAATCAGGTTCTCGAGCGCGTGCGCGTCTCGGGCGGCAGCACCGAGAATCTTCGCACCTTTTATAGTGCGCTCTACCACACGATGTTGCACCCCAATCTCTTTAGCGATGTCGACGGCCGCTATCGCGGTTTTGACGGTCAGGTGCATCGGGTCGCTGCGGGGCATGCGTTTTACGCGAATTTCTCCGATTGGGATATCTACCGCACCGAGATTCCGCTGCTCGCACTGCTCTTTCCGCATCGCACCAGCGATATGATGCAGTCGCTTGTCGATGCCGCACACCAAAGTGGGTGGCTGCCGCGCTGGGCACTCGCCAACGCACCGACCAGCGTGATGGGCGGTGATTCGGTCGATCCGGTGATCGCCGGTGCCTATGCATTCGGCGCGCACGATTTTTCGCTCCATCGCGCGCTCGCTGCGATGGTCAAGGGCGCAAACGATACGAACGCTCCTCCGGCGTTCGGCTGGTATCAAGAGCGTCCGGCCGGCGGCGATTTCAATCGCCTCGGCTATATTCCCAATGTCTATACCACCTCGGTCTCCCCGGTTCCAAACGGCGCCTCGGAGACGTTGGAATATAGTCTCGATAATTTTTCGATCTCGGCCTTTGCGCGCGCGCTCCACGAGCGCGCCGTCGCCGCTGCATTTCTGAAAAGCAGTGCGAATTGGTCGCACCTC
>JAJXVC010000184.1:4117-4460 GCA_021782295.1 bacterium
CGCGCAATATACGTGGATGGTTCCGCAAGATCTGCCCGATCTTTTCCGCGGTATGGGCGGTCGCGCCGCAGCGCGCAAACGCCTCGATCGCTTCTTCACCCATCTCAACGCTGGGCAGAGCGCACCGTACGCATGGCTAGGAAACGAACCGAGTATCGGCAGCCCATGGGCTTACCTTTCGGCGGGAGCGCCGTGGCGTGAAGAGCGCATCGTTCGCGCAGCGATGATGCGCCTGTGGGGCGATCGCCCCGATGGGCTTCCCGGCAACGACGATCTCGGAACGATGAGTGCGTGGTATGTGTGGAGCTCGCTCGGGCTCTATCCGCAAAATCCGGCCGAACGC
>JAJXVC010000185.1 GCA_021782295.1 bacterium
TCGGCATGCAAAACCCTATCGGGACGACAGGATTTGAACCTGCGACTTCTTGCTCCCAAAGCAAGCGCTCTACCAAGCTGAGCTACGTCCCGCCGACTCCCCGCGGAGCATACCACAGCGAGGCAAGTCGGCTGCGCGACCATGTAAAGATTCGCCGACGGCGACCGAGAGATCGACGATGCTCCCCCCGCAGCGCCGAAGGAGTTGCGCGAGCCGTGGATTCGCCAGCGGCACGCGTAGGCGCGCCAACTCGCTCCCGACGCCGCGCAACCGCGAGAGCGCGTAGAGCACCGCATCGCCGAGCAGCGTCGAACCCGTCGCGACAGCCGGGCCGATCTCGCCGTCGGGAAAGACGTAGAGATAGGCAACGACTTCGCCGTCGGGGCGGGCGAAGAGCAACCCCTGCGCGAGCGTTCCCAACGCTTCGTGAAGCGCTCGATCGCAGGGCTTTCCGGCGAGTCGATCGAGCTCGAAAAGTTCGCGAAGATCGCTTGCGAGATCGATCGGCCGAACCGCAAGCGATGCGGTGCCGTCGAGCTCCGCCGCTAGCCGGTCGGCGACAGGGACGGCGAGCGAGTACCCTGCGACGATCTCGAGCTCGCCGCCGAGCGCGCCGAAGATCGGTGCAAAGGCGGGGGGATCGGCGGGTACGAGCGCGCGGATACTGCGCCCTTCCGAGCCGCGCAAGAACTCGATCGTCCGTTTTCCGATGCCTCGCCCGCGAAGCGTCGATGCGACGACGAGCGCCTCGATCTCGACGATGAAATCGTCGCCCGAAAAGAGCGCCAACGCACCCGGTTCGCCGTCGACCTGCACGAGCAACGCGCGCTCGCGCGCGGCGAGTGCCGCCAGCATCGGCGTGTATTCCGTGCGACCGAGGAGGAGCTCGGCCTCGTGCGGCGCGGCGATGCGAACATCGATCATCGCTTCGCTCATCGACGCATCGCCGCGATCAACGCATGTAGGGCGCGGGCGCGATGGCTCGTGCGCTCTTTCTCAGCCGCGCTCATCTCTGCATACGTTCGAAGCTCCCCTTCCGGCAAGAAGAGCGGATCGTAGCCGAAACCTCCCTCGCCGCGCTCGCCGCGAGCGATGTGACCGCGCGTCTCTCCAACGCCGCGATACTCATTCCCCGCGTCATCGATGGCGACGAGGACGCACTGAAAGCTCGCCGTTCGTAGCGCATCGGGAACATCGACAAGATCGCCGAGCATCAAAGCACGCCGTTGCGGCCAGGTCAACTCGATTCCGCCGTAGCGCGCCGAACGAACCCCCGGCGCACCCGCAAATGCATCGACCTCGATCCCGCTATCATCGGCAATCACCATCGCTGCGATACCTCGACGGCGAAGTTCCCGGTGCAGCGCCGCTGCTTTCAACCGCGCATTTCCCAGGTAGTCGACGGCATTCTCCTCGACGTCGGGGTACGCGATCGCCGGCCCGAGTTCGAGCCCGTGCGTAGCGAGCAACGCTTCGAACTCCGAGCGCTTTCCCGCATTCGTACTCGCGAGAAAGATCTGTTCGTTCACGACTCGAGTTGGAGCACCGCCATGAATGCTTCCTGGGGCAATTCCACGCGCCCGACGCGACGCATGCGCTCCTTCCCGGCCTTCTGCTTCTCCAGCAATTTGCGTTTCCGGCTGATGTCGCCGCCATAGCATTTTGCAAGAACGTTCTTTCGCATCGCACTGACGGTTTCGCGCGCAACGATCTTCCCGCCGATCGCCGCTTGAATCGGCACCTCAAACATCTGGCGTGGGATCAATTCTTTCAGCTTTTCGGCCAACAGTCGCCCGCGATTCGCGGCTTTATCGCGTGCAACGATGAAGGAAAGCGCATCGACGGCTTCGCCGTTGAGCAAAATCTCCAGCTTCACGAGATCGCCTTGACGGTAGCCGATCGGTTCGTAATCGAGTGAGGCATAGCCCTTCGTACGCGATTTCAACTGATCGAAGAGGTCGACGATCACTTCGATCAACGGCATCTCGTAACTCAGAATGACGCGCCCATCGTGAAGGTATTCCATGTTCAAAAGCGTTCCGCGACGCGCCTGGATAATCTCCATGATCGCCCCGACGTAATCCGGCGGGGAGATAATCGTCGTTTTGACGTACGGCTCCTCGAGTTGGGCGATCAGGTTCGAGGGCGGCAGCTTCGAAGGGTTATCGATCAGTTCGACCGTTCCATCGGTCCGCGTCACGCGAAAGACGACCGAGGGCGACGTCGCGATGAGGTCGAGCGAATAATCGCGCTCCAGGCGCTCCTGCACGATCTCCATATGCAGCAAGCCCAAAAAGCCGCAACGAAACCCGAACCCTAAGGCAATGGAAGTCTCCGGTTCGAAAACCAAGGCGGCGTCGTTCAGTTTCAGTTTCTCTAATGCATCGCGGAGCGCATCGTAAGCCGCGCCCTCGTTGGGATAGAGTCCGCAGAAGACCATCGGCACCGCGCGGCGATAGCCGGGAAGGGCGACATGCGCGGGGTTATTCGCGGCGGTAATCGTATCGCCGACGTCGATATCACCCAGCGATTTCACGTTGGCGATGACGTATCCGACGTCACCGACGCTCAACCGTTTCGTCGGACGCATCTGCGGGGCGAAGAGTCCCACCTCGGTACATTCGTAGACGCGCTCGTGCGCCATCGACATGAACTTCGTTCCGCTCTCGATTGCACCATCGACCACGCGAACGTAACTGACGACCCCGCGATAGGGGTCGAACTGCGCGTTAAAGACCAACCCGCGCACGTGATCGTTGTGCCCTTGAGGCGCCGGGATGCGCGCAACGATCGCTTCGAGGATATCCTCGATGCCGATGCCGTTTTTCGCGCTGGCAAGAATGCATTCGCTCCGTTCGATGACGAGCAGTTCCTCGATCTCGCTCATCACGCGCTCCGGATCCGCCGCCGGAAGATCGATTTTATTGATCACCGGGATGATGGTGAGATCATGCTCGAGCGCGAGATGGTAATTTGCAAGTGTCTGCGCCTCGATGCCCTGCGCGGCGTCGATAATGAGCAAGGCGCCCTCGCATGCCGCCAGCGATCTCGACACCTCATACGAAAAGTCGACGTGCCCCGGTGTATCGATCAAGTTCAGTCGATAGACCTCACCGTCGCGTGCGGGGTAGCGCAACGTGACCGGATGCATCCGGATGGTGATGCCGCGTTCGCGTTCGAGATCCATCGCGTCGAGCTGTTGCTCTTCCATGTCACGCAGCTCGATCGTCTTCGTCATTTCGAGCAAGCGGTCGGAGAGCGTCGTCTTCCCGTGATCGATGTGCGCGATGATGCAGAAGTTTCGCGTGTTCGCAATCGTCTGCAGGCGATGCGCGTGCTCCGTGGTCTTCTCCATACGGATTTCGCTAGAAGACGCAGGCGTGAAGCGTTGCCGAGACGATCACCGGGCGAATGACGAACTGGATCAGCAAGATCAGCACGAGGAAAGCGATATCGAAGCCGCCCATCGGCGGGATAATCCGTCGGATTGGGTTGAGTACCGGTTCGATCACCGCGGCAAGATAGCGCACCCATGCACCCTGGAGGTCGGGAATCCACGAGATGACGGCATAGACGACCAACACGATGAGGTAGATATTGAGGAGCTGAAGCAAGATCGGGCCGAGCGCGCAGGCGATAGCGTTCACGAGAGCAACCTTCTACGACTTATCGGCGATGACATTCCGTGGAATGCCGTCGAGAAAGGGCGTCGGGTCGATCGGCGTTCCGTCAAGCATGACCTGGTAATGAACGTGCGGTCCGGTCGCAAACCCGGTCATACCGACCCGACCGATCACCTGCCCCTTGAGGACGCGTTCGCCGACACGAACCTCGGTACTCGATAGATGTGCGTACCATGTCGTGTATCCGTTTTCGTGATCGATATCGACCTTCAGCCCGTAACCGCCGTCATAAGAGGCAGCGGTAACGATGCCCGCCGCCGTAGCGCGCACCGGTTCACCCCAGTCTGCGGCGAGATCGACGCCTTCGTGGAACTCGACATCGGGATAGGTGCGATAACAAAAACATCCGACAATCGGCGCCCCGGCGACCGGGTTCAGCGACGGAATATGCGCGATGAGCGCGGCCTGCGCAAGCGCGGTGATATTCCCAAGATTAAGGACGCGTGTCGCTTGCCGACGCGTCCGCTGCGAAAGCGAAGCGGCGCGCGCCGCGAGCATTGCAATCCGGTGGAGACGCTCGCGTACGATGCTCACCTTCGACCCTGCATGCGCCGATTTTTTCTTTGCGCGGATCGGTTTCACGGCATGAACGGGCATGCCGATCGCTGCTTCGATCCGTTGGTTCTCGCGTTCGACACGTTCGAGCGTCGCGCGGAGTTGTTCGGTCTGACGATCGATGGAGGTGACTTTGCGGCGCTGGTGCTGCGCCGCTACCTGCAGACGGGAGACTTCA
>JAJXVC010000186.1 GCA_021782295.1 bacterium
ACGGCCGCCCGAAGCACTTTTATTCAATTTATTCCAAGATGAAAAAAGGTCGCGATTTTTCGACGATCTACGATCTTACTGCGGTCCGCATCCTCGTCGACAACGTCAAAGATTGTTACGGTGCCTTGGGCGCAGTGCACTCAAAGTGGACGCCGCTGCCGGGACGCTTCAAAGATTACATCGCGATGCCCAAGCCGAACATGTATCAGTCGTTGCATACGACGGTGATCGGGCCGCAAGGTGAACCGCTCGAAATACAAATTCGCACGCGCGAGATGCACCGTATCTGCGAATACGGTATCGCTGCGCATTGGCGATATAAAGAAGGCGGCAAGGCCGACAACTTCGAGAATAAACTATCATGGCTGCGCGCACTGCTCGAGTGGCAAAAGGATATGCGCGATTCGCGCGCCTTCATGGAGAGCCTCAAGCTCGACCTCTTCGATTCGCAGGTCTTTATATTTTCACCGCGTGGCGACGTGTTTTCGGTTCCCGCCGGCGGAACGCCGATCGATTTTGCCTATAGCGTCCATACCGATGTCGGCAATCATTGCGTCGGCGCGAAGGTCAACGGGCGCATCGTTCCGCTCGACTCGCAGTTGCAAAACGGTGATATCTGCGAGATTCTCGTGAATAAATCGAGCGGGCGCCCGTCGCTCGATTGGCTCTCGATCGTCAAGACCGGCGGGGCGAAGCACCGTATCAAACAGTGGTTCCGAAAGGAACGGCGCGAAGAAAACGTGATCGCCGGCCAAGAGGCGGTCGAAAACGAGCTGGCACGCAATCAACTGCGTGTCGATCTGGCGCGCGGCTCGACGATCGAACGGATCGCCGCGAAGATGAATTTCAGCAACCCGACCGATCTCTATGCTGCCATCGGGTTCGGTGATGCCTCGGCGAGCTCGGTCGTCAATCGTATTCGCGAAGAGCTCAAGAGCGAAAACGTCGTCGACCTCACGAGGGTCGTGCGCAAGACGACGGCGCGGCGCGGCGTGCGCAGGCGCAGCGGCGTCCTCATCGCCGGTGTCGACGATGTCGTCGTGCGCCTATCGAAGTGTTGCTCGCCGGTGCCCGGCGATCCGATTATCGGCTACGTCACGATCGGACGCGGGGTGAGCGTGCATCGGGCCGACTGTCCAAACGTCGCGTTCATGAATGCGACGCCGGAACGCATATTACAAGCGGAGTGGAGTAACGAAGCCGACCAAACACATGCGGTCGATGTCGAAGTGGAAGCCGACGATCGCGCGCAACTTCTCGGCGATATCATGGGCGTCTTTGCCGAGCTGAAAACGTTGGTAAGTTCGGTGACGGCGCGCGCCCGCAAAGACGGGAGTGCGGTAACGAGCCTTACGGTGCAGATTCGCGATCTCGATCACCTCCACAAGTTGCTCACGAAAATCGAGAACCTGCGCGGCGTCCGGCGCGTCTACCGGGTCACCAAGCGCGAGCGTACCGCCACATCGTAGCGCTGCTGCCCCACGCCTGGTGGTTGCTCGCGGGTGCCGCCTTTATCGGCGGCGCGATCAATAGCGTCGCGGGCGGCGGTTCCTTTCTTTCGTTCCCGGCGCTGCTCTTCGTCGGCGTTCCACCGATCGTTGCCAACGCGACGAATAACACCGCGATGTGGGTCGGTGTGATCGGCAGCGCACGCGGATATCGCCGCGAGATCGCCGAGCAACGCCGCCTAATCGCCCCGCTTTTTGCCGTTAGCCTCGTCGGGGCGACGCTCGGGGCGCTGTTGCTGCTGCGGACGCCCTCGACGCTCTTCGAGCAGATGGTGCCGTGGTTGCTGCTCGGCGCGGTCGTGCTCTTCGCATTCGGGCCGCGAATCGTCGCCGCCGAACGTGCGCGCGCCGAACACCAAGCGAGTTGGGTGCAACTCGCGCTGCAATTCGTGGTCGCCATCTACGGCGGATATTTCGGTGCGGGAATGGGGTATGCGATGCTGGCGCTGCTCGCATTTTTTCCGTTGCCGAGCGTTCATGCGGCCAACGGCATCAAGAATGCGCTGGCGATCGCGATCAACGGCATCGCTATCGTTCCGTTTGCGATTGCGCGCGTTATCTGGTGGCCACAGGCAATGTTGATGGCAGTTGCGGCGATGCTCGGCGGCTACGTCGGCGCGCGCCTCGCGCTCCGCGTGAGCTCAACCGCGATGCGCGCCGCGGTCATCGTGCTCGGCATCACGATGGCGGTTGCACTCTTTATCCGCGGCGTGTAACGGGTTGCGAGCTACGGAACGACGACGACCGTGGTAGCGGCATTCAGCGGCGATTGTGAGTCGTAGCCGGAAGTGGCGCCGAGCGTGGGACACGACAATGCGTTTGGAGCGCCGGCGCAATCAAGCAGCGCTCCGCTGCCGTAAGGTCCAGTCAAATACGTGCCGCCGATGAGGACGTCGAAGAGCCCCGCCGCATTCGGGTAGGTCGCTGCCAGCGAGTACACGGGCGTGCTGGAGGTGGAAACACTCGCAGAGACGTTCGTTCCGGTAGGTTGCGTCAGGGTGTATTGCCCCCCCGAGTACGCGCTCTGATAGATGCCGAGATTTTCGGTATTCGAATTTTCGGCAAGAAAAATTTCGCCGTTCGCGCCCACCGCTATTCCGTTGGGTAGCATGCCGGAAATCGAGAGCGCTCCGTTGATCGTCATCGGCACCGGTGTTCCGGATGCGATATCGTAGGCAAAGATCGTTTCTTTTCCACTCGCATCGGTCCCGGAGAGCCAGAGCGTCGGTGGGCGTCCATCGCCTTCGGTGCCGGGGTCGAGTGCGAGACCGCCGCCGAATGCGGGCGCCGGCGACGCACTTGATGTCGGTGCAGGCATCGGAGTCGCCGGACCGGTCGGTGCACTCGGGTTGGAGACGTTGAAATCGAGTAATACCGGCGGGCCATAGAAGTTGTAGCTGGGATCGACGACCCAGAGCCTCTGCGAACTATCAACTGCCATATTCTCGGGTTTTGTCAAGCTGGTATCGATCAGCGACGCGCCCGATGTGGAACCGATGGAAGAAAACGGGAGGCTTGGAAAGGGAACGGCGTTCAACGGTGGCACGAACGAATCCATGAAGGCGCCCGCGGAGTCGCTGCCCGCGACCCAGAGTGTCCCGTTCGTCGGGTCGAACGCGCTGCCGTAGGTCGAAGGATATGCTGCGGTCGTGCCGCCGAAGTCGGTGAGGATCGGGCTCAGCGTCCCCGGAGTACCGGATCCACTCGGAGTAAAAGCGTATCCCGCGAATTGGATCGAAGTCGTTGAATTCCATCCCACCCAGACCTCTTGCTCTTCGTTGAGCGAGAGGGTACTCGTTGCGGATGCTCCCGAGCCGCCGGTCGCGACGGCGGTGAGCGTGAGGCTCAACGGCGACGGACTCCAGCTCTTCGTCTGCAACGTCCAGGTCGGAGCGACGATCGGAGCGACGGTCGGTGGAGTATCACAGATTTGGCCGCTCGGTCCGGGCGTGGATGCTGGAACCGTCGTCGCAATATAGGGCGCGCCGGTCGTGGTATTCGTCGGCGATTGCACGCAGATCTGCGGGGCGCCGTCACCGACGATGATATTCCCGTCGCGATCGAGCGCATAGATATGCGCTTGCACCGGTGTCATCCCGATGAGCGTATAACCGCCGCTGTTAGGTTGTAGATGAACCTGGTTCGGCAGCGATACGAGTTCGGCGCTCGCGGGGATACCATCGAGCGAGAGGGAGATCGGCGTGGTGGGCGTGCCTGAAGATACGGAAACAGGTGTAATCGTTTGTTGCGATAGCAGGTCGAGCGTGTTGAAAACCGGGCTTGCGGTCGCACTTGGAGCGCTGTCGAAGGTGCTGACTTGGAGGTAGTAGGGCGTGCTGCTCACCGGAATCGTTAGCGAGAAATTGCAGAGTTCGCTGCCATCGGGGTTGACGGCGCAACTTACCGCGCTGCCGCCATAGGTATCGACGGCGATGCTCGGTGCAGCGGGGTTGCTGAAGTTGACCGCGATTGTTGGTTGCGCTGGATTGAGCGCGCTACTTGAGGTTGCAAAGTCGAAACCGAAACCCTTCGTCGTCGGTGCAATATACTTCGGCGAACGGCGGTGCACTTGCATCGCTGCCGACGGTACGGTGAGCGCAATCTTGAGGATCGATGTTCCGCCGGCGAGCGGCGTCGTTCCGCCGGGAAGCGCATGCGTTGCACCGCTCCCGCCACCGCATGCAGAGAGCGCGAGAGCGAAGATCGCTACAGAAACAAGCGTGTACGAGCGCATCGTCGTTTGCCGCATCACGGAATCACCTCCCCAACGTATGGTGCGCCGACGAGACCGAACCAGAGATTGCCGTCCGGACCCGTCGCCATCGGTCCGGCCGGATAGCTCGTTCCGCTCACCGGTGGAATCGTTACGCAATAGAACGATGCTCCGCTCGCGCTTGCGACGATCGT
>JAJXVC010000187.1 GCA_021782295.1 bacterium
CATTTGCCCGTGCCCGATAGCGATGCGCGCACGCGGCACCAACTGCTGCAGGGCGTTGGCGACGGCATGGATCGATTCGACGCGATTGTGGAGATAGTAGATCTGCCCGCCGCGGTCGAGCTCGGCGGAGATCGCTCGCGTCACGACGGCATCGCCGCCCGGCAGCACCACCGTTTTAATCGACATGCGGTTCTTCGGCGCGGTCTGAATCAGCGAGAGATCGCGCACGCCCATCAACGACATATGCAACGTTCGCGGAATCGGGGTCGCCGAGAGCGTCAGCACGTCGACGCTGGTCTTCAATTCCTTGAGCCGCTCTTTGTGCATGACGCCGAAGCGCTGCTCTTCATCGACGACGATGAGGCCGAGATCGGCGAAGACGACATCTTTCTGCAGCAACCGGTGCGTGCCGATGACGATATCGACGCGCCCTTCGGCAAGCGCGGCGAGCACCTCGCGCTGTTCGCCCTTGGTTTTGAAGCGCGAGAGCTCTTCGACGCGCAGCGGATAGGCGGCAAAACGCGTGCTGAACGTCCGGTAATGCTGCGCCGCGAGCAGCGTGGTGGGAACGAGAATCGCGACTTGCTTCTTATCGGCGACCGCTTTGAAGGCGGCGCGCAGCGCCACCTCGGTCTTGCCGTAGCCGACATCGCCGCAGACGACGCGATCCATCGGACGCGCGCGCTCCATATCGCCCTTCACCGCGGTCACCGCGGTTGCTTGATCGGGGGTGAGATCGTACGGGAACGCCTCTTCGAGCTCGCTCTGCCAGGTGCTATCGGGCGCAAACGCATAGCCGCGGCTCATCTCTCGCTCGGCATAGAGTTCGACGAGCCCATCGGCGATCGCAGCGAGTTGCGATCCGACGCGCGCTTTCGTGCGCGCCCACTCCACGCCGCCCATCTTCGAAAGGCGCGGCGTCGCGCCGTCGCCGGCGGCGTATTTCGTGACCTGGTGCATCTGCGTGACCGGCACCATCATGCGGTCGCTGCCGGCGTAATGCAGATCGAGAAAATCCTGTGTAACGCCGAAGAGCGTTTCGCCGCGCAGCCCGACATACTGGCCGATGCCGTGCACCGCATGCACGACGAAATCGCCGACCTTGAGATCGGCGAGCGTGACCGGTACGCCTTCTTTTACCGCGCGGAGTTTGACGCGTCTCGGCGGCGCACCGAATATTTCGCGATCGCCCAACACGCGCAAGCGCGCATCGGGAAGCGTAAAGCCACCGTCGATCGAGCCGTGTTCGATGCAGAGGCCGCCGTCGGCGAGCGCGCGCGCACTCGGCAGCACGGCGATGCCCGCCGCGCTCAACATCTCGCCGACGCGCGCGACACCGGAGGTGAGAATGAGGATGCTCTCTCGGCGCGCGAGCGATGCACGAATCGCTTCGAGAAAGAGCGTCATCTGCCGATTGTAATGTTCGCTCGGGCGCGTTTCGAGAACGAAGGAGGCGTCGATGCGCGGCAGCCAGGCCGGTGCGCTGCCTTCGATCGCTCCGGGAAAATGGATGCTTTGCAGACGCGCGCAGGCATCGCCGAGCGCATCGAGGCGCGGATGCGGCGCTTCGATCTCCGCCAACAACGCGTCGTCGACGAACTCGTCGCGCACGTCGAGTTCTTCAGCGGCGGCATCGGCGAGCAGCGTACTGCGCGCGCGTACGCGCTCTTCATCGAGCGCGCTCTCGATCGCCGCCAGCGAGGCGGGTTCGACGAGCGCAAGCAGCGCATCGGCAGGCAGATAATCGAAGAGCGTCTCCGGGCGCTCGTAGGCAAAGGGAATCCACGCATCGGGTAAATCCTCGCCGCGATCGAGGAAGGCGCGCACCGCGCGTTCGCGCGGGCCGTCGCCGCCGATCCGTTGCGCGACCTCGTGACGGTAGCGCTCGTCGCGCGGAATCTCGCTCCACGGCAGCAGTTCGAGCATCTCGAGCGCTGCGACGCTGCGCTGGCTCTCGATCTCGAAGCTGCGGATGCTTTCGATGGTATCGCCGAAAAATTCGATGCGCGTCGGGCGATCGGCGGTCGCGGCATAGAGATCGAGAATGCCGCCGCGCACCGCGTACTGTCCGACCGCACCGACGATATCGGTGCGCTCGTAGCCGAGCCGATGCAGGCTGCGAATCGTCGCTTCCCATCCCGGCTCCGCACCGACGCGCAGTTCCGAGCGAAGGTCACGCAGCAGTGCGCGCGGCATCACGAAGGAGCGCAATGCGGCGACCGAGGTGAGAACGAGCAGCGGCAGATCAGCATCGAGCGCGGCGAGCAGCGTCATGCGCGCGCTGCGCTCCGCCGGCGATTCGATGCTTCCAAACGCCGCTTCACGTCCGCGATGCAGAAAGAGATCGGCGGCGCGCGTTTCACCGAGATAGCAGAGCAGATCGGCGTAGGCGCGCTCGGCGGCGTCGGGGGTGGGGAGCAGCACGAGCGTCGGGCGTCGCCGCGCGCGATAGAGCGCCGCAAGCAGCGCGGGGCGTGCCGCCGGGATCGTTTCGTGCAGGGCAACTGCGCGCAGCCCACGTTCGAGCGCCTCGAGCGCCGACGCAAGCGGCGTCCGCTCGCCGGTGAGGCGAGCGAGCAGGGCGTCGAGCGCCGGGCGTCCGGCGGGAGCGAGCGTAACGGTCATGAGCGCGCTCGATTATAGCAGGTCACCCCAGCCCCACCCTCCCCCGAAACTTTTTCGGCGTAGCCGAGTTATATAGATTGGCAATCAACTGCCATGACTGCTAACAAGGAGAAGAATCACCATGAGTGAGCTCACCACCATCGAGCGCCCCACCCTCCGTCCGGGGCTGCGCAGCGCCCTCGACCTGCTGAACTGGGATCCGTTCCGCGGCCTCGTCGGGAACCTCCCGCAGGGCCCGTCCTTTGAGGTCGAGCGCAACGAGCAGGGCTACCAGCTCGAACTCCCCGTTCCGGGCTTCAGCCCTGAACAGATCGAGGCGACCGTCAACGACGGCATCCTCAACGTCGTCGGAAAGAACGAGCGCCGGAATTTCACCCGCACGATCTCGTTGCCCGACGAGATCGATAGCGACCGCATCGAGGCGAGCGTCGAACACGGCATGCTGACGTTGAAACTGCCGCTGCACCCGAAGGCGCAGCCGAAGAAGATCGCCGTCCGCGGCTAAACGCGGTCGATTCGAAAATGCGCGTCGCTCGCCCCGACAAGGGGGAGCGGCGCGCAACGGGGGCCAAGGCTGCGCGCTGTAATGGCGCGCATGCAACTTCCCGACGATCTCGAGGCGCTCGAAGCGCAGAGCATCTTCATTCTCCGCGAAGCTTTTGCGCGCATCGATAATCCGGCGATGCTGTGGTCGATCGGAAAAGATAGCACCGCGCTGCTCTGGATGGTGCGCAAAGCCTTTCTCGGCGAGGTGCCGTTTCCGTTGGTGCTGCTCGATACGGGCATGGAGTTCGCGGAGGTCTATGCCTTCCGCGATCGCCTCGTACGCGAATGGAAACTCCCCGCTCTCAACGAGCCGTGCCCTCCCGAGAGCAGCGTCGACCCCGCGCTGCCGCCGGCGGCGCGCCACGCAGCGCGCAAAACCGCCGGATTGCGCGCGTTGCTCGAGCGCGAACGTTACGGCGCGGTCATTCTCGGCATTCGCCGCGACGAACAAGCGATACGCGCGAAAGAGCGCATTTTCAGCCCGCGCAACGTCGACGGATCTTGGGATCCGCAGCGACAGCCGCCGGAGTTGTGGGATTACTACGCAACCGAGGTTCCCGACGGCGCACACGTGCGCGTGCATCCGCTGCTGCATTGGACCGAGCGCGATATCTGGCGCTACACCCAAGCCGAAGCGATTCCGTTCGTGCCGCTCTATCTCGCGCGCAACGGGAAACGCTACCGATCGCTCGGCGAAAGCAACATTACGTTTCCTATCGAGAGCGATGCCGACTCGCTTGAGAAGATCATTGCGGAGTTAGCGACGACGCGCGAGCCGGAGCGCGCCGGGCGAGCGATGGACACCGAGAGCGAAGATGCCTTCGAACGCCTGCGTGCCGGGGGGTACATGTGAGCGCGCTCCGCGTCGTGATGTTCGGCGATGTCGATGCCGGAAAATCGACGATCCTCGGGCGCTTGATGCTCGACTGCGGTTACGTCCCGCAAGCAAAGATCGATGAAATGGAGCGCTCGAGCGAACGGCGCGGCGTGCCGATCGAATATTCTTTTCTGCTCGATGCATTCCAGATCGAACGCGACCAGGCGATCACGCTCGATGCGTCGCGCATATGGTTGAAGACGGCGAATCGCGAGATCGTTTTCGTCGATGCGCCCGGGCACCGCGAACTGATTCGCAATCTCGTCAGCGGGGCATCGGAGGTCGATGCTGCGGTGCTCGTCATCTCCGCCGAAGAAGGCATCACCGCACAGACGCGCCGACAGGCGCTTTTTTTGC
>JAJXVC010000188.1 GCA_021782295.1 bacterium
GAAGCGGGGCGGACCGAATTCTTCGACGGCGTCATCACGGAAGCTCACGAGCGGAGACCTAGAACGAAAAAACAAAGAAGTACGACGAAGGAACCACTTGACAACACCGGCCTTCTCATGGAAGCCCACGAAGTGGGCGTTTCGAGGGGCACAGTGAGGTATCGCAGAAGCGGTATATATGTTCTTCGATCGCTCCCTCGTTGCTCGGTCGCTCGCCGCGATCGTCGTCGTTGTGACGATAAGCGCGTGCTCGGGGCACATCGGCAACGGCAAAAGCGGACTCTGCGATAACGCGGGCTATCTCGCGGCGCGGAAAATTTCGCACGCACGCACCGAAGTAACGATCTGCGGCTCGGTCGTGCGCGTTCGTGCGGTGCGCCGAACGCGCAGCGGGCTCCATCGTTGGTTCTACGTTCGCATCGCGCCGCACGTTGTTGCGCGCGTCATCGCCGACGAAAGCGTGCTCGGCCCGCTCCTGATCCACGTCAACGACAAGGTGGAAGTGCAAGGGCGGTTTTTCCGCGACCGTGACGGCTTCGACGGCATCGATTGGACGCATCGCATCACCGGCACGCATAGCTCGTGGAGTACGCCGGGTTTCGTCGTCATCAACGGCATCGAATATCGCTGACGCGCAGGCACTAACGCCACCGGAAATATCGAGCGACGAGTCGCCGAACATGCGATAGGAATCGACCCAGGTTGTTCTACGTTCCGGCGACGGCCGTTATCGCTGTTGTTGAGTGCTACGTATTATAACGCCCTTGAGGCGATCGAATACGAGAAACAATTGAAGCGATGGCCACATGTTCTGAGCGACGACGTACCATCAGCAACTCCCAATTCGATCTTGAAGCAGGCAGGGAGGAAAGACGCGCGACGAAGCAGCTCGCAATGTTCGAGAGGCCATTGATGGCCATATTGAGTTACTGTGCAAAATGGGTCAGTCGGTTACGACCCCTGACTCAGTTTGGCTAGTCACGGATCCGGCTCCGCAGCCACGGCCTACCCCAGCCCCTCCTATCCATCGCCCGACCCCCGCTCCATGCTACTAACCTTTGATATCTGAGAAATCGGCCGCGATCGTGAAGCCAGAACGAACATGTCCTCGAATATGATCTGTAAACCTGATCCGATTCGAAATCTCGATTCGCGATAACGGAATAAGGTGAGCGGATTGCGATATCGTCGCTGTCCGCTTACCGATTATCATGAGGGAAAAGTTTTTCTAGTTGGTCGGCAAGGAAGACAGCTCGGCACTCGCTGTGAAAAGTGCGTTGGTATCGGAATGAGGCGCATTCCGCTCGCGTGTTTCTTCGCAGATGAGAATCCCTCTCGTATGCAAGCGCTTGAACCTGTACAACGTTGTCGCAATTGGGGTGTCGTTTTTCGAAGGTTTTCGAATCGGGAAAACGTTGAAAATCGCGATCGCATAACATTAGAGCGGAAGCGCGTTCCTTCGGATGTTGAAAGTACCACAGACCCTTCTTGGTGACGACATCCACTGCCGTGGACGGTTGGCGAAGGTGCGCTGGACTGGCGTGGGGTAGCCGCAGGCCAGCTATGTGAGTCAAGGCTCCTTGCGTAGCCCTACTCCGGGAACAATCAACGAGCGTTAGGATGGCGATTGTGCATAACGCAACGACGATAAGATCGCGTCCCAGCGCGTGAGTATTGGCGGGTCGCCCTCGTAGGATAGAGAGCGGCTGCAAGATCGTTTGGAGGTTGGATAAACCACCAACCACGCATCCTGGGGGCATGGGCCCCCTGCGGCCGGATGCCGGAATTCGAGGCGTCATCGTTTATACTCCAGCGCGGCAGATACTCGGCGTGACAAACACTACTCGGCGGACGCGATCGTGCGTTCGATGAACTCGAAGAGGCGCGCGGCCGATGCTTCGACGCTCTCGCCGGTCGTCGTGAGAACGAGTTCGGGGCGTTCGGGGATTTCGTATGGTGACGAAACGCCGGTGAAGCGCTCGAGCTCGCCGGCGCGCGCGCGGCGATAGTGCCCTTTCACATCGCGCTGTTCGGCGGTCGCGAGATCGCAATCCACGTAAATCTCCGCAAATCCCGCGGCACATGCCTCCCGCGCGCGCTCGCGGTCGGCGGCGTACGGCGAGATCAGCGCGGTGATTACTGCCGTGCCGGCGTCGGCGAGAATTCCCGCGAGCGCAGCGGTGCGGCGAACGTTCTCGCGGCGCTCCTCTTCGCTGAAACCGAGGTCGACATTGAGCGTCGTGCGCAGCGTGTCGCCGTCGAGAACGTACACGTGCCGCCCGCGGTCGAACAACATGCGCTCGACGCGCATCGCGATCGTCGATTTCCCTGCACTCGGCAGCCCGGTGAGCCAGAACACGTACCCGCGGTGTCCGTTGCGCGCGCCGCGCTCCTCGCGCCCGACGTTGGAGTGCGCGGCGACGACGTTCGTTGCGCCTTCGCCGCGTGCAGCCGAAGCGAGTGCGCGAACTTTTCCGCCCGCGACGATGCGCCCCTCGTCGAGCAGAACGAAGCGCGAGATACTCGATGCAGCAAGCGCGGGATCGGCGGCGATCGTTTCGCGCGCGACCAGCGTTACCGCGGCAACATCGCCGGCGGCGACCTCCTCTGCGGGGCGACCGCGTCCGTCCTCCGGATCGAACGTCTCTTCGACGCGTGCGATCGTTACCGCGATCTCGCGGGTCCCCAAACGCATGCGCAGATTCATTCCGGCGCGCGCGGGGCGCTCGCCGAGCCAGAGCAGCGCCGCGGAGAGCGCGTGCCCGACCGTCGGGCTGCAATCGTCGTGCGTCGCGACTGCGCCGCGATCGACGAAGATGCGTTCGTCAAGCTCTAACGCGACCGCCGCGCCCGCCGAAGCGCTCTCCACCTCGTCGGGCCAGCGCAGAATGCGCGCGACGCGCGCGCTCGTTCGCAGCGGCCAGAACGTGAGCGCATCGCCGCGGGCGACGCGTCCGCAGTCGACGCGTCCGACGATCCAGCGCGTTGAACCGCGGCGGTAGATATCCTGGACGACGATGCGCAGCGGTGCCGCCGGATCGCTGCTGCGCACTTCGAGCGCTTCGATCTCGGTAAGCAGCGTGCGGCCGCTCCACCATGCCGTGGCGGGGCCGGGGCGCGCGAGATTCGCCCCTGCGCGTGCAGCGACCGGAACGATTGCGACCGGTGCAATTCCGAGTTCGCGCAAAAACGCATCGGCCTCGGCTGCGCGCTCTTCAAAGCGTCGTTGCGGTTCGGCGGAGAGATCGAGTTTGTTGATCGCCACGATGACCGACGTGAAGCCGAACCACTGCAAAAAAAGCGCCTGTCGGCGCGTCTGCGCGGTGATGCCTTCTTCGGCGGAGATGACGAGCACCGCAGCATCGACCTCCGATGCCCCGCTGACGAGATTGCGAATCAGTTCGCGGTGCCCGGGCGCATCGACGAAAACGATCTCACGATTCGGTGTCTTCAACCAAATGCGCGAACTATCGAGCGTGATCGCTTGGTCGCGTTCGATCTGAAACGCATCGAGCAAGAAAGAATACTCGATCGGTACGCCGCGTCGTTCGCTCGAGCGCTCCATTTCATCGATCTTTGCTTGCGGGACGTAGCCGCAGTCGAGCATCAAGCGCCCGAGGATCGTCGATTTTCCGGCATCGACATCGCCGAACATCACGACGCGTAGCGCGCTCACATGTACCCCCCGGCGCGCAAGCGTTCGAAGGCGTCCTCGCTCTCGGCGTCCATCGCTCGCCCGGCGCGCTCCGGTTCGCGCGTCGTCGCTAACTCTGCAATAATTTTCTCAAGCGAGTCGGCATCGCTCTCGATCGGAAAGGTAATGTTGCTCTCGCCGAGCGATCGGTAGCGTTTCCCGTTGCGCGCGAGATAGAGCGGAACGAACGGAATCGCTTCGGCCTGGGTGTAGCGCCAGATATCGCGCTCGGTCCAATGCAGCAGCGGATGCACGCGAACGTGCGCGCCGTCGGGAACCTCGGTTGCGTAATAATCCCACAACTCCGGCGGCTGTCGCTGCGGATCCCACGATCCGTCGACGTTGCGCGGGCTAAAAATGCGCTCTTTCGCGCGTATCGCTTGTTCGTCGCGGCGAATGCCGAGAATCACCGCGCCGTAGCGTTCGCGTTCGAGCAGCGCGCGCAGGCCGGCGGTTTTGCGCGCCGCGTGGCGCGCTGCCGGCGGCAGCGCGGGGTCGACGCTGCTCTCGGGGGGGCAGGGCTCGTTGAGCACCGGAAGCCGCCACTCGCGCACGAGGCGATCGCGGAACGCATAGACCTCCGCGAATTCCATGCCCGTATCGAGCAGCACCAACGGAAACGGCACTTCACCGAGAAAGGCTTTGCGCACCATCCAGAGCAGTGCGGTGCTATCTTTTCCGATCGACCACAGCATCGCTACGTTGTCGAT
>JAJXVC010000189.1 GCA_021782295.1 bacterium
TTGCCCGACAAGATCGTTAGGAAGCGGCACTTGCCCGACTGCGAGTTCGAGATAGGGATCTTCGACGCTCCACTGCGTCGAGTAAGTAAATTCCGGAATAGAGTAGATGCCGCGTGCATGCGCGTGATGCCCTTGCAAGAGCGTGTCGCTCTTGGGTGGAGAGTTCGGCGAATCGGTCGCTCGCTGTGCAAAGAGCATGAGATGAATCAATCCACCGTTGAGAACGCGCAATTGGAGGAGATCGCTGACGATGGAATCTGCAGGAAGATCTTGCATTGCCAAATTCACGCTGCCGTAACCGGGAATTTGAACGATCTTGCCTTCGTTGGTGACTAAATGCACCAGGAAGCGCTTCGTCGAGAGATGCCCGGCCTCCATTTCGTTGGGGCTCGGCCCGCCGCTTCCGTCGATAAATTGCAGCAGCGCGGGTTCGGGCGAGGTGTTCGTCGCGCGCAAAACGATGCGGCGCGCGATCGAATGCGGTGGGTTGTAGTGGAAATAGAGAAAGCGCGACGGCGCTTGTCGGTGTAGATCGGCGGTGAAGAGTACGCCGTCGGTGGTGAGGCGTTCGGGGAAATCACTGACCATCAGCGAGGACGGTGAGATACGAGGGGCGGCGATATTTTCAACGGTAAGATTGACGGTAGAATCAACCTCGATGTAATTGTTGCCCTGCAACGTTACGGGAACGCTGAGCTTGAGAACATCGTCGACGCCGAGCGGCGTATCGATACCGATCTGCGAGCGGCTAAAAACGAGTTGCGCGCCGGGGCGCAACGAGACGCTCGCGTCGATCGCATCGGCGACGCGCTTGAGCACGAACGAGGCGCTCGCGGGCTCGCCGGTAACGCGTACCAGGAGGGTGTGCTGCGGCGTTCTTCCGGCGGGATAGGCAACAAGGATCGGTAGCGTGGCGGAGATTCCGCGCGTATCGGTGAGCGTGATGCTCGTCGAACCCGGCGCGATCCCGGAGATGCTGAGAAGTTCGGTGTTGCTGTTATAACTGACCGCGACGAGCTGCGGGTTTCCGCCAGTGAGTGTCACGGCGCCCAGCGTGTTGCCGACCACAACTTGAACCGACGCGCCGACCGGAACGAGCGCCGAGGCCGGCGCGAGGAGAATCGGAACGGGGGTCGGCGTCGGCGTTGGCGTCGGCACCGGCGTCGGGGAAGCAAGCGGCGTCGGGGAGGCGAGCAGCATCCCGGAGGGAGTCGGGCTCGGCGAGAGCGAGGGTGCCGGCGAGAGCAGCGGCGTCGGTGAGAGCAGCGGCGTCGGTGAGGGCGGCGCGCTCGGCGCGACCTGCGGTTGCAGCGCAGCGATCCCGAGCGTCGCCGGAAGCAGGATGAGCGCGAGAAGCGGCGGGCGGCGCATCGAGTGCGTTAGGAGAGCGCGGCCGTCGCTCGCCGCACCGCGCTTGCCAGCAACGTCTTATATCCGACGCTGGGGAAGAGCACGGTTACGTAATCGCGCTCGGCGCGTTCGATCGTACCGATGCCGAATTTCGGATGTTCGACGACCTCGGAAATTCCGTAGCCGTCTCCTTGGAGGTTCGCAACTCTCGGAAGCGTCGCCGCGCGCAAGCAATTGTCGCATGCTCCACAATTCTCGGTCGTGAAGATCTCGCCGAAATAGTTGAGAATGAAGCGCCGACGGCACGAAGTCGCTTCGGCGTATTGCAGCATCATCGCGAGTTTGCTTTGGTCGTACGAACGCTTTGTTTCGTAATTGGCGAGATTGAGTACGAGTTCGCGGTTTTTTCGCGCCGCCTCGGAGACGGTATAGGTACTGCGACCGACGGTATCGATATAGCCTGCCTTGCGAAGCAAAGCAAGAATAACTTTGAGTTTCGTCAGCGGTAATTGGAGAATTTTGCGGAGATCGACCATCGCGACGCCGCTTTCTTGCGTACCGAAAACTTCGATCGTACCGAAGACGCGTTGGACATCTTCGATATCGGGGTACTTCCCGGTAAGGAAGTAGGTCTGCACGCGCGTGTCGCTCATGCGATAGATGAGGATGCAGCGTGACGGAAGGCCATCGCGACCGGCGCGCCCCGCTTCTTGCGTGTAGGCTTCGATCGAACCCGGGAGATCGTAGTGGATGACGAAACGAATATTGGGTTTGTCGATGCCGAGCCCGAAAGCATTCGTTGCGACCACAGCGCGAATTTTTTCGCCCATGAAGAGTTCGTGAACGCGTGTGCGATCTTCTTTGTGAAGTTTCGAGTGGTAGACCTCGGCGGGCATACCGAGACGTTCGGTAAGAAATTCGCAGACCGCAAGCGCGTTTTTAATCGTCGCGGTGTAGATGATGCCGGTGCCTTCGATCGCATCCTCGCCGGTAAAGAGGCGCTCGATCGTTTTGAGTTTATCGGGCTCTTTTTCAGCCTTCCGTGCTTCGTATATCAGGTTCGGCCGGTCGAAGCCGCGCACGATCGGTTGCACGTTCTCGATGCCGAGTTGGTGCAGAATATCTTCGCGGACCGCCGGGGTTGCCGTAGCGGTGAGCGCGAGGATCGGCGGGCGCCCCAGCTTGCGTACGACCGAGCCGAGCGCCAGGTAGGCGGGGCGGAAATCGTGCCCCCACTGGCTGATGCAGTGCGCTTCGTCGACGACAAAAAGCGGAACGCGCACCGATTGTAAAACTTTTATAAACCGTTCATCTTCAAGCTTCTCGGGTGTGGTGTAGACGATCTTGATCTCGCCTGCGGCGATGCGGCGCATCGCGCGCGCTTCTTGTTCTTCCGAGAGCGTCGAGTTGATGGCGACGACGGCGGTGATACCACGTACTTTGAGCATGTCGAGTTGATCTTTCATCAACGCGATCAGCGGGCTGACGACGACGGTCGTGCCTTCGAGGATCAACGCCGGGAGCTGATACGTGAGACTTTTGCCGCCACCGGTCGCAAGAATCGCGAGCGTGTCGTTTCCGGCGAGTACGCGCTGAACGACCGCTTCCTGACCTTGGAAGAAGTTCTCAAAGCCAAACCATTTGTGCAGGGCGACCTGCAGATTCACGCGGCGGGTTCCTCTCCTCGAACAGGGATTCAACCCTCGTCGCTTAGCGACGTGGGCCCGAAACAGCCTTCTTCGCTCTCTTTATCACCCAGACGAGCGTGGCACGTTTCCCTCGTAGTATACCCCATGCAGGCGAGAAGATACAGGGCCGCAAAGCCAAGTTTGATGTCTCTTTATCGTAGGTGGAGGCCGAAGAGCTTCTCAGAGCTTGTCGGCCAGGATTCCGTCGTCAGAACCCTTCGCAGCGCGATCGAAGGCGGGAAGGTGGCGCACGCCTATCTGTTCTCCGGGCCGCGCGGTAGCGGTAAAACCTCGGCGGCGAAAATTTTCGCCCGTTGCATGAATTGCGAGCACGGCCCAACCGCGGAGCCCGATAATACGTGCGCTGCATGCGCAGCAATGCTCGACGGGACTGCGCTTGATGTACTCGAGATCGACGCGGCAAGCAATCGTGGAATCGATGAAATTCGCTCGTTGCGCGATGCGGTGAAGTTTCCGCCGTCGGTGATGCGGAAGAAAATTTATATCATCGATGAAGCGCATATGCTCACCAAAGAGGGCGCGAATGCGTTTTTAAAAACGCTCGAAGAGCCGCCCGAGCATGCGCTCTTTATTCTTGCGACCACCGAACCGGAGCGCTTGCCGATAACGATTCTGTCGCGCTGCCAGCGCTATACGTTTCGACGCATCGCGATTCCGGTGATGATCGAACGTATGCGCGAGATCGCCGCTGCGGAGAACATCGTCGTCGAAGAGAGCGCGCTCGCCGCGATCGCCTATCGTGCCGACGGCGGGCTACGCGATGCGCTGACGATGCTCGAACAGGCGGCCGCGTACGGTGACGGGCGCGTCGACGGCGCGGCGATCGAATCGGCTTTCGGTTCGAATGGCCGCGAGATGGCGCTACGCCTGCGCGACGATGTGTTACGACGCGATGCCGGTGCGATGCTGCGCACCATCGAGGAAGCAAGCGATGCGGGGATCGAGCCGGCAACGCTGCTGCGCGCGCTGCTGGGCGCGATGCGAAATCTGTTGGTCGCGCGGATCGACCCGGCGTTGCTCGCGCGCGATAGTGCGCCGGAGGATGCCGAAGAAGCGACCGCTCGCGCCCAAGATATCGATAGCCTCACGGTGCTCCCGCTGTTACGCGTTCTTACCGACGCCGCGACGCTTGCGCGCGGGGGTGACGCACGGTTGGAGCTGGAGGCGGCGTTACTGCGTTTCGTTCTCGCCGGTGAGGCGAGCGCCGCCGCGTCGCCGCGCGCAAGTTCGGCGCCGCCCCGGCAGGCGCCACCCGCGCCGCGGGCCGCTGCACCGCG
>JAJXVC010000190.1 GCA_021782295.1 bacterium
CAACGCCGCCGAGTTCCTCTGCTCCCAATTACGGAGACTCCGCTGCAACGCGTTCGTCGACGACGACCGCTGCGAGTTCGGAGAAGACCGGATTGCTGAGGTATCGCTCGCCGGTGTCGCAACCGATGGTGACGATGCGCTTCCCGCGCATCTCCGGACGTGCCGCAATTTCGAGTGCAGCATGGATATTCGCGCCCGCCGAAATGCCGACGAGCAGGCCTTCCTCGCGCGCCGCGCGGCGCGCCATCGCGATCGCCTCACCATCGGTCACGCGAATGATTTCGTCGTAGATCGCGGTGTCGAGAATCGGCGGGATAAAACCCGTGCCGGTTCCCTGGATTTTATGCGAGCCGGGTTCGCCGCCGGAGAGCACCGGTGAGGCATCGGGCTCGACCGCGACGACGCGTACGCCCGGCCGCCGCTCCTTTAAAAGCCGCCCGACGCCGGTGAGCGTTCCGCCGGTCCCGACGGCGGCAACAAAGAGGTCGACGCTTCCATCGGTATCGCGCCAAATCTCTTCAGCGGTCGTTCGGTAATGGATCTCCGGGTTCGCCGGATTCTCAAATTGCTGCGGCATGAAGTAGCGCTCCGGCGCACTCTCGCGGATCGCCGCAGCGCGCGCGATCGAGCCTTTGATGCCTTCGCTCCCCGGTGTTAGGACGAGTTGCGCGCCGTAGGCTTTGAGCAGGTTCCGACGTTCGATCGTCATCGTCTCCGGCATCACGAGGAGAATCGGATAGCCTTTTGCGGCTGCTACAAAAGCGAGCGCGATTCCGGTATTCCCGCTCGTCGGCTCGACGATCGCCATTCCGGGGCGCAGGCGACCGTCGGCCTCCGCCGCTTCGATCATCGCGATGCCGATACGATCTTTCACCGAGCCCGCAGGATTAAAGGATTCGACTTTTACCAGAACCTGTCCGGGCAGATCGGCATTCAGCCGCGGGATCCGCACGAGCGGCGTGTTGCCGAATGTATCGACAATCGAGTCATAGATACGAGCCATAGTTCCACCTTCAACGCGCAAGAACGGACGAGCGTTGCACCGAAGCGCCTTCGACGTATGTTCGCCAAGCGCGACGCAAGTCTCTACCTGCCGGCGCTCGATCTCTGGGTCGACGCATCGCGACGCCGCGAGCGTAGCTATGTCTCCCACGCTCATTCCGACCATGCCCGCGAGCACGACGTCGTCATCTGTACCCCCGAGACGGCGGCGCTCTGCGCGGTACGTTTCCGTTCGCGCAAACGCAGCGTATTTGAAACCCATCGCTTCAACGAACCGTGGGAGATCGGCGAGCACCGCCTCACGCTCTTCGCCGCGGGGCACGTCCTCGGAAGCGCGCAACTGCTCGTTGAAGGTTCCTCGGGACGTCACGTTTACACCGGCGATTTCAAACTCTCGTCATCGCGAACCGCCGAGCCGACCGAGATCAAAGCTGCCGACGTTCTGGTGATGGAGTGCACGTTCGGCTCACCGCAATACGTTTTTCCGTCGCGCGAGCACGTCGAAGCGGAGATCGTCGATTTTGCGCGCGCTGCATTGGCGGAGGACGCAACGCCGATCTTCTACGCGTACTCGCTCGGGAAGGCGCAGGAGGCGATGGCGATTCTCGGTGCGGCGGGAATCCCGATCCGCCTGCATTCGGCGGTCGCGAAGATTGCCGAGGTTTATCGCGCCTGCGGCGTGGCGTTGCCCGAGGAAGTGCACGGTGATGTCGTCGGCGGCTTTGCCGAGATTCGCCCGCCGGGGCGCTCGAACGCGCCGCCGCGCGCAAGCCGCACGCGAACCGCCATGCTCACCGGTTGGGCGATCGACCGCAGCGCTCGCTATCGCTATGGAGTCGACCGAACGTTCGCGCTCTCCGACCACGCCGACTATCCGTCATTGCTGAAGACGATCGAACTCGTGCGTCCACGCAAAGTTTTGCTCGTCCACGGCCGCGAAGATTTCACGCACCGGCTGCGACGGATCGGCATCGATGCCGAGTATCTCGACGAGCACACGCAGCTCTCGTTATTTTAGGGAACGACGGAGCTTGCTACTCCCCGATATCCCAAAGCAACCCGAGATCTTTTCTTGCAAAGGAGCGGAACGCGATGAGCGTCTCGGTCGACTCGATGCCCTCGAGCGCGCCGACGCGTTCGGTCACGAGGTCGTTGAGTTGCTCGTGCTCGCGCACGCGCGCGATCGCAACGAGATCGAAGGGACCAGCGACGGAGTAGACTTCGGCGATGCCGTCGATGGCAAGGAGATCGTCGGCGATCGATTTCAGGCGCGGGCGCTCGACGTTCATGAGGATGAAAGCGGTAACCATACCGCGCCGCTTCGACGAAGCGCTCGGAAGCCCCGGCCGAGGCTTTCCTCGACTAGCGGCGGGTGAAACGATGCGAGCGCTCCTCCCGGATTCGCGCTGCCGTCGCGGCGGCATCGAAACCGGTGGGGCGCTCTTTTTTACCGTAGAGTGCGGCGCGCAGTCGCGCGCTTGCAATGATCGAGAGCAGCAGCATCGCGGTGAGTGCGAACAGGAGACGCCCCGGGATATTCAACGCCGAGAGGCTCGCGAGGATCACCGCGAGCAGGGCGAGCCGCGTCTCCCAGCGTTTCACCCGTTTTTAAAGCGGGCCACGCGCTTTTCGTTGTAGGCGGCGATGCCTTCTTTGGCGTCACCGCTCTTAAAGAGCAACGATTGCAATTCGCGTTCGAGGGTTAACCCGGCTTCCAACGGCATCTCTGCGCCGCTTTGGACCGCGCGCTTGATATGTCCTACCGCCATCGGAGCCTTGTTCGGCGTGCAGAACTGTCGCGCATACGCAAGCATCTGCTCGCGAAAACTCGCGGCATCGCCTTCGATGATCTCGTTGACGATTCCCCAATCGGCGGCTTGTTCGAAGCTAAAGGTCTTGCCGGTCACCATCAGTTCAATCGCCCGCGATTTCCCAACGAGTCGGGCAAGACGCTGCGTGCCGCCGGTGCCGGGAAGAACGCCGAGCGCAACCTCGGGGAGACCGATTTTCCCTGCGTCCTTCCGAGCGATGCGGATATCGGCGGCCATCGCGATCTCCATACCACCCCCGACGCAGTGCCCGTTGAGCGCGGCGATCACCAATTTTGGCGTCTGTTCCAAGCGCGAGAGCGTTTCGTTGGCGTGCAGGCAGAACATATACTTAAATTCCGGCGTCACCGAATTAAGCATTGCGATATTCGCGCCCGCTGAAAAGAATTTCTCGCCTTTCCCGATGAGGAGAATCACCTCGACGTTGGGATCGAAGCGCGCGTCGACGAACGCTTCGTCGAGTTGACGCATCATTTCGTGCGTGTAGGTATTTGCCGGCGGGTCATCCATCTCGACGACGGCGATATGCCCGTCAACGTGATAGTTGATGACGCGCTTACCGTCGAATGCGCGCTCCTCGCGGCCGAAAGGGGTGCTCTGGGTTGCGCTACCGTTTCCGCTCATCGTTCGTTCTCTTTTCTTTCTTGACGTGTGAGGTACGTTGAATTATGCGCGGAGGTCGCCCTTAGCGGCGATCCACGATGGGTCTTTGAAGTATTCCTTGAGCAAGCGATCGTCGGCGGGCGACGGGAGGACGCTCGCTTCATATGCCTTCCATTCTTCTTCGGAGAGCGTCCGACCGTCGGTCGAGAAATGCCGATCCGCATACTGCCCGATCTTCCGATTGAATTTCATATCGGGAACGTAGAGTTTCTTTTCACTGACGTTGACATCGTTCACGCGTTGCACCGTCTGAACGACTTCGTCGTAGAACTGCTCGCGCGCGCGTTCGTTAAGTGTCTCTTTATCGGCTCCGCCGTCGAGCTTATCTTCGTCGACACGCCCTTTGATGCCCCAGGTATATGCCCATTGCGCCGAACCGGAGTGATCGGTGCCGAAAAGATCGAGCGATCCCGAGATCCACTTATTGTAATATTTCTGCTGGATTTCCACCGGAATAACGCCGGCTTTCGCAATGCGGCGCAGGCCCGAGATGCCGGTGCCCATGTGGAAGCTCTCCTCCCGCAGCATCGGGCCCATTGAAGCAGCGAGCGGGGCGAATGCCGAATGTGAGAGCATCGTCAACTGAAACTTGCCGTCACGATCCATAAAATTCGTGTACGCAAAGAAGTCGAGCCAGTGCGTCACATCTTCGTTAAACGCATTGAGCAACCGGTTCTTTTTCCCGAACGCGCGCCGTTCGAGCATCTTCTGCGCTTCGATCCTGCCTTCACTCCCGAACTGTTCGACGAGGAGATGGCACATTTGATAACCGTGTCGCGTCTCTTCGACCATAATGCGCACGAGTGCGGCGAGGTCGTACTCCG
>JAJXVC010000191.1 GCA_021782295.1 bacterium
GCGGTACTTTCGAATGCGACCATCATCGGCGGCGGTATCGACATACTCGATCTGCAGTAACTCGTATCCCGGGAGTGAGGTAAGCGCGCTTTCAAGTTCGGCCTCCGTGGTGATGCGTTCGAAGTGCGCGCCGTTGTGATAGCCGGGGGAGCGGAGAAGAAAGGGGAGGCTCGCCGCGTCGATTTCGGTGCGCGGAAGCAACCGTACGCTCGGGGCGATCGTGTTGGGAATCGTTTGGATGCGAAGCGGATGCGCGACGCGCGAAGTGTGCGCCATGAGGCGCGGCGCGTTGAGAACGGGGGCGCGGTCGCGTTCGAGAAGTTCGGTCGCCATTGCGAGTGCCGGCGCGTCGATATCGGGGTCGGCGATAAGATTGAACGTAATATCGTGCGCGGGAAGTGCGAGTTCGGGATCCCAGTATTGCACGAGGATCGTCGTGGTTTCGAAAAGGAGCGGGTCGAGAATTTGATCGGTTCCGGTCTGTCCTTGCACCGACGAAGAACCGAGTTGCAAGACGCGAATCGGTTCGCCGTTCCCGCGAAACGGAGCGACCTGTCCGGAGATGGGCCGAAATCCGGCGCGCATCTCGGCGAGCGCTGCATCGGCGTTTCCAAGGTGCATGAGCAGTTCGGCATAGCGCATGTGCGCAGTCGCAAAGTCGGGAACTAAGCCGATGCAGCGTCGATATTCGGCGGCGGCGCCCTCAAAATCTCGCGCGCGATAGAGCGCCTGTGCTTTGCGGTAAAGGGCGATCGGTTTCTCGATTTCGTTCATTGCGCCGTTTGCTCGCGTGCCGTCGGCGTTCTTTTCGCCCGGCTTAGCAGTTTGCGTCGGGTTCCCACGGCTTCATTCCGCTTCGCGCTCTCTTCGATACTCGATACGACGAAGAAACGTTCGCTGACGTCAAGCGGGAGCGGCCTCGTTTCGGCACTAGACGGTTTTCCGGAAAAACGCGAGCATTTTCGAAGGCTCGGCCATGATGCGAAATTCTTCGAAGCCCCAGTCTTTCACTTGGCGAATCGCGCGCGGCTGATTCATCGGAATGCAAAAGGTCAACGTGGTGACCTTGCGTTTGGCGGCGATTCGTTGGATCTCTTCGATCATTTCGTTACCGACTTCGGGCGGGACGCCGGCGCGCAGATGCAGCCCTTCGATCATCGCGATATCGAAGCCGTTTGCTGCTTCGGGATCCTTGAAACCGATCGGAAGTTCGAAAACGAGATGGAGAATGCCGAGCAGCCCGGTGGAGTCCTCGGCGACGAGCACGGCACGGCGGCCTGCGCGCTGCTCGGAGAGCCAGCGCACGATGCGCTGGTTCCACGTCTCTTTCGCTGGTGGGGGAGCCGTGATCACGCCTTCGCGCGTCAGCCGTTCCACATCGCTCGACTGTGCGAAGCGGAGGAAAATCTTGCGTCCTGCCACGGCGGCTCTCTTCCCAATGGTGGGGAGAAGCGCCTGCATGGGGCGAACGCGTTGCGCGTGAAGAACCGAGCCGGTATTGCGAGCCTCGCCCTCCTCCTGACGGCATGTGCCGGCCACGTTCGCGACGGTCGGGTGGCGATGCTGCACGGGGACGGGTCGCGAGGGCGTGGCGTCTATCTCCAGCGTTGCGCGGCCTGTCACGGTGCCGACGCACGGGGGACGCGTCTCGGCCCCGATCTCCACGCACTGCCGAAGAGATGGAATGACGCACGCATTTTCGGAGCGATTGAAGAACCCGAAGCGCCGATGCCGAAACTCTATCCATCGCAATTGACGCGTCACGATCTCGCCGATGTCGCCGCATATATCGACGGCATCGCCGCTGAGAAATGAACGGAACCCTTCTCTGCTTCGATCGCGACCTGCGGCTTACCGACCGGGCCGTCTATGCTGCCTCGGAGCCGGGGAGCACGCTCTTTCCGCTGTTGATTCTCGATCGGCGTCGGATCGAACGGATCGCACGGAATCCGCGTCGCGCAGCCTATTTTTGCGCGGCAGTCGCGCAACTCGATGCCGAGCTGCGCCTGCGTGGCTCGCAATTACTCGTGCGGCGCGGAGCAATCGACGTCACGATCCGCTCGGTTGCGCGCGCGACCGGTGCGCGTTACGTTGCATGGAGTAAGCGGTACGATCCCGCGGGCGTTCGGGAAGACTTGCGGATGCAGGCAATCGTCGAAGAGCTTGGATTGCGCGCGCTCTCCGTTCACGAAGCAGTCGCGATCGATCCCGAGCAACTCGAATCCGATAGCGATGAGACCGGCTTTCGTTCGTTCAACGCATTCTATCGTCTCTGGCGCGAACCTGGAGTGCTGCGCGCCCCGGTCGACGTCGCCGCGCAGTTCGCTCCGAGCGTTTTGCCGAGCGAGCCGTT
Organism: bacterium; assembly: GCA_021782295.1. The sequence continues at coordinate 2,354 of JAJXVC010000191.1, forward strand.
GCCGACGCCCGAAGAATTCGGCGCAACGGTGTGGAGATATCCGGTCGGAGAAGGGGCGGCGCGGGCCACGCTCGAGCGTTTCGTCAACGAGCGCTTGGTCGAGTATCCGCGCGCGGTGCGAACGCCCGCTCTCCCGACCTCGGGGCTCGGGCTACCGCTCTCCTTCGGATTGCTCTCGGGGCGCGAGGTCGCGTGGAGCGTCTGCCGACGGCTCGACGATCCGTTTTTGCTTGCCGAGGAGCGCGCGGGGATCGAACGCTTTCTCCGCGCGATGGCGCGCCGCGATTTTCTCCTCTTCGCCGGGACGGAGAGCGCACCGCAGCCCGAGGAGCGTCTCTTCGCTCGTTCGAGCACGGAGCTTCCCGCGCTCGTAGCGGCAAGAACCGGCTTCCCACTCGTCGATGCCGGGATGCGCGAGCTGCTCGCCACCGGAGAGATGCACCCGGCGGTGCGCGCCGTCGTCGCCTCGTTCTGCTGCTTCGATCTCGGGCTCGACTGGCGCACCGGCATGGAGAGTTGGGAGAGGCTGCTCGTTGAGGACGAGCCGGCGCTGGCGATCGGGAATTGGCGCTGGAGCGCCGGGCTGCGCGTCGACATGCATTTCCCGCGCATCATCGATCCGGAGCGGCAGTTTCTCCGTGGCGATCCGCAAGGGCGCTACGTCCGTCGCTGGATTCCCGAGCTCGCGCTCCTCTCCGATGCGCGGCAGATCCAGGCGCGTCACGACGGGCAACTCGCGCTCGATCTCTTCGAAATTGGGCGCTACCCGAGCCCGATGCTCGACCATCGCGAACGCGCGAGTGCCTTCCTCGCGCGCTATGCGGCGTGGAGAGCGGCTACGCTGCCGGTAGGTGATCCTCGATCCAGTCGCTGACGATGGGGACGCGCACCTCATCACCGTGCCAGGTTTTGACGCCGTAGTAGACCGAGGCAACCAAGAAGAGCGGAACGAGGAAGGGGATGAGAATCGCCGATTCGACGCCGATCCACGGAATTGCGAGCGAACTCATCAGTTGGAGAACGCCCCAGAACGCCGCGAAGGCGAGGTTAAAGCCGATCGCCTGCAGCGCTGCACGTTTCAGGAAGCGCGAGCGTCGACGCTCTAACAACGAGAGCAATGCGAGCGGAAGAAGCGGGTAGCCGAGGGCGACGAGCGCACGCGATTCGACCGGGTCGAGCGGGTCGCCGACGCTGACCGTCGCCGCGCGTGGCGGAACGACGCTCCCTCCGGCGTAGCTCGCGCCCGCACCGCGATAGGCCCCTGTCAACGTCGGCTGCTGCGAACTCGCGCTCTCGATGCGCGCGGCGAGGCGGCAACTCGGGCAGAGCCCGCTGCTGTCGCGGCAGGTCGCGCAGATCCCCTTCGAACAGGTCGGACAGGTTGCGACCGCCGGTACGCGTGCGTGAAAGAAACAGTCCATTCTCGATCTCCCTTTGCCTGCACGTACCGTCGGGGGCCGCGAGAGGTTTCATCGGCATGATGCGGCAACTTCGCGCCGGTATCATGACGCGGAGAGAAACGTTGGCACGCCTTGCGCGCGAGGCGCACCCCTATATCGGGCGCCTCGCGATCGCCGTGCTCTTGGGGACGCTCGCCGGCATGCTCACGACGGTCCCGCCGTGGGCCTTCGGGCAGATCATCTCGCGCGTCCTCGAGACGAAGCATCCCGATCTCGGCGTCCTCTACCGAATGCTCGGACTGGTCGCGCTTCCGCTCATTGCCGCGCAGGGCGCGACCTACGCGCAGACCTACGCGACCGCCTGGTGCGGGCAGCATTTCATCGCGACGCTGCGGCTCAATCTCGTCGATCGGATCCTGCGGTTACCGCTCCCGATCTTCGACCGCTGGCGCCCCGGCGAGTTGATCTCGCGCTTCAACTCCGATCTGCAGATCGTCAGCGATGCGGTGACGATCTCGCTGCCGCAACTCGTCGTTCAGGTCGTCACCTTCGTTTCG
>JAJXVC010000192.1 GCA_021782295.1 bacterium
TTCTTTCGCTGCCTCCCCTCTCCGGGGCAGGCATCGGCCGCGTCGCTTCCTAATCAGGGCGGGCTTTGCTGACCTATATCGTGCGGCGAACGCTGCAAGCGATTCCGCTCCTGCTGCTCATCTCGGTAGTGCTTTTTCTCGTAGCGATGAAAAGTTCTCCGGCCGGGCCGCTGACGCCCTATTTAACGAACCCGCATATCACTGCAGCGGATATCGCGCGGCTACGCCACAATTTCGGCCTCGACAAGCCGATTTGGGTGCAATACTTGTTTTGGTTGAACCGAACGCTGCACGGCGATCTCGGTTATTCGACCAGCAATGCCGAAGCGGTGACGACGGCAATCATGCAGCGTCTCCCCGCGACGTTGGAACTGATGGGCGCCTCGATGCTGATTGCGATTACCGCAGGGATATCGCTGGGCATCTTTTCGGCGGTTCGCCCCTATTCGACCGCCGACTACATCATTACAACGCTCGCCTTTTTCGGGCAGTCGATGCCGGTCTTCTGGTTTGCGTTGATGATGCAATTGCTCTTCGCCGTCCACGGGATTCCGTTGCCGTTCGGCTACCAAATCCAACTGCCATCGGCGGGGATGAGTAGCGGCGGCGGCTTTAATCTCGGAGATCGGATCGATCACCTTATTTTGCCGGCCTTCGTCCTCTCGCTGCTCCAACTCGCGCTCTTTAGTCGTTTCATGCGTTCCTCGATGCTCGAGGTGATGAAAGCCGACTACATGCGCACGGCAGCGGCAAAAGGCTTGCGCTTCCGCACCATTTTGTTCCGACACGGATTAAAGAACGCCCTGATTCCGGTCGTCACCGTGATCGCGCTCTCGATGCCGAGCCTCATCGGCGGAGCGATCGTCACCGAGACGATCTTCGCTTGGCCGGGCATGGGGCGGCTCTTTATTAATGCCTTGCAGCAATCGGATATTCCGCTGCTGATGGGCTACCTCAATCTCACGGCGATTTTGGTGGTATTTTTCAATCTCATCGCCGACGTTACGTACGCGTGGCTCGACCCTCGCGTGAAATTCGATTAGGACGAGGGCAGAGTATGTCGACCGGGCAATCCATACAAGAAGTCGGAACGATTTCGTACGATGAGGATGTCGCATTTACGAAGGTGACGCTCTGGAAGCGTTTCCGTCGCCATCGCTTGGCAATGGCAGGGCTCATCGTGCTCTGCTGCATCGTGCTTGCAGCGGTGTTCGCTCCCGTTCTTGCGCCCTTTCCGCCGAATCACATCGATAACGTCCACTGGCAGGGCACGCCCTTGCCACCCTGCTTCGAAAACGCTGCAGCCTGCGGCGGGCATCCACTCGGAACCGACGAGGTCGGTCGCGATGAACTCTCGCGCTTGCTCTTCGGCGCGCGCGCTTCGCTTCAAGTCGGGCTCTTCGCCGTCATCATCGAGATCGTGATCGGCTCGATCGTCGGCGCGATCTCGGGCTACTACGGCGGATGGATCGATTATCTGTTGATGCGTATTACCGACGTCTTTCTCTCGATCCCGATTCTGCCGCTCTTGCTGGTGCTCACCGCGATTGTTGTGGCGACCTCGAGTCGCGCGAGCTTGAGTTTCGGGGTCATCGTCTTGGTCATCGGTGTCCTCTCGTGGCCGAACCCCGCTCGCTTGGTGCGTGCTTCGTTCTTGAGTCTGCGGAACCGCGAGTTCACCGAAGCCGCACGCGCGGTCGGGAACGGCGATCTGCGGATTATTTTCCGCCACCTGCTTCCCAACGCGGTCGCGCCGATCATCGTGCAGGCGACGCTCGACGTCGCCAACGTGATCGTGCTCGAGTCGACCCTCTCATTTCTCGGCATGGGGATTCAGCCCCCGACCGCTTCGTGGGGGAACATGCTCACCGGGGCGCAGGTCAACGTCGAGAATGCGTGGTGGGCGGCGGTCTTTCCGGGCATCGGCATCCTGCTCACGGTGCTCTCGATCAACTTTATCGGCGACGGTCTGCGCGATGCCCTTGACCCGGGTATGCGCTAGGCCGTATAGTCGCGGAGCCCTCGTGCGCAAGTGGCGGAATTGGTAGACGCACTAGCTTGAGGGGCTAGCGGGAGCAATCTCGTGCTGGTTCGAGTCCAGTCTTGCGCACCAAAAAAAACCGAAAGGCCCTAAGGGGGCCTTTTGGTTTTTTTGCTCGACCGGTGCTCTACATCAGCACGAGATTGCTCCCGCAGCGGAGCGCGCAGCGCGGAGCGGAAGTTCAACGTCCTGGGGTCCCCACGAGCCGAAGGCGCGTGGGGAACGGCAATCTCGTGCTGGTTCGAGTCCAGTCTTGCGCACCAGTTTTACCACTTTGCGGCGTCGACGGCGGCGTCGCTACGGGACTCGTGGTCCCATGACCACTTCGCCCCTAGGCTCCTTGCCCTCGACGCCGCAAAACGGCAAAACAACAAGCATTTTCAATGGGTGCTGCTTCGGCTTGGTTCGAGTCCAGTCTTGCGCACCATGTCTATCGGAAGGAGCCCCTGCGGCTCCTTTTTGTTTTCTCGGAGGTGAAGGCGCCCGCGCCGGGCTATAGCCTCTGCCGATGAACGCACGCGCGCTCCTACTCGCCGCCGCCGCATCGGGTAGCGGAAAAACGACGCTGACCTTAGGGCTCCTCCGCGCGTTGCGTAACCGCGGCCTGCGCGTCGGCGCAGCGAAAGTCGGTCCGGATTTTATCGATCCGGCGTTTCATGCCGTCGCCTGCGGGCGTCGCTCCGCAACGCTCGATCTCTGGGGAATGCGCGAACGAACGCTTCGCTCGGAGCTCGCAGCGATCGCCGCCGAGAGCGATATCGTGTTGATCGAAGGGGTGATGGGGCTTTTCGACGGCGCCCGCGACGGCGTCGGGTCGAGCGCGCAGGTCGCAAAAATGCTCGATCTGCCGGTCGTGGTCGTGCTCGATGTCGCGGCCCAGGCGACGACCGCCGCAGCGGTCGCATTCGGACTCGCGCGCTACGATCCGGAGTTGCGCGTCTGCGGAGCGATCCTCAATCGTGTCGGTTCGGCCGGGCATGCAGCGACGATCGTCCCCTCGCTCGAGGCGATCGGCATTCGCAGCCTCGGCGCGCTCCTTTCAAATGCTGCGCTCGCTCTTCCCGAACGCCATCTCGGTCTCGTGCAAGCACGCGAGCATCGCGAACTCGAACGATTTCTCGATGTTGCGGCCGCCGCATGCGAGGCGCAACTCGATCTCGATGCCTTGCTGCAACTTGCAGCGCCGCTTCCCGATCTCGTTGCGTTGCCTGAAAGCCCGCTCGCGCCGCTCGGTTCGCATATTGCCATCGCCGACGATTGCGCATTCGCATTTTCGTACGCGCATATTACCGAAGGGTGGCGGCGTGCCGGAGCACATCTCTCGACCTTCTCGCCGCTTGCAGATGAAGGCCCGAGCAGCGACGCCGATGCGGTCTATCTTCCCGGCGGCTATCCCGAACTCCACGCCGGCCGGCTCGCCGCCGCCGCGAATTTTCGTGCCGGAATGGAAGCGGCGCGTGCGCGTGATGCGGCGATCTACGGCGAGTGCGGCGGCTACATGGTGCTCGGAGAATCACTCGCCGATCGCGATGCAGTCGAACATGCGATGCTCGGTTTTCTGCCGTTGCAGTTCTCGTTTGCGCGCCCGCGCCTGCATCTCGGGTATCGCGAGGTGCGTGCGCTCGTCGAGACGCCCTTTGCGAACGCAGGCGCGAGCCTTCGAGGGCACGAGTTTCATTTTGCAAGCGTCGAAAACGAATCGTCGGCTGAGGCACTCTTCGAAAGCAGCGGCGCGACGAATGCTTCGTTGCGAATGGGACTGCAGCGAGGACGGGTGCAGGGTTCCTTTCTCCACTTGCTCGATCGCGCCGGGGCGTAACAAAGCCGATCTTTTGCAGTAGGAGCCCTCGTGGGGCATTTCTTACCGTTCATCGGCGTTCTGTTGTTGTGGATGTTTTTCGCCGGGAAGAAACGTGGCGCTAGCTCCTATGGATACCGGCGCCGTTCTTGGCGCGGCCGCTCGTATGCGACCGACCGCTCGGTCGAAAACGACACGAGCGAGGAGATGGAAGGGGTCCCCGAGGGCCTGCCGAGCATTCCCGAAACCTCCACCCCGACGACCGCTCCTCAGGCCGCGCCGACGACTCGGCGCGATTCACGCATACCCTTCACCGGAGCAATCGCTCCGCTCGCTCCGCTCGCTCCCCTCGCGCCGCGCAGCGCATCGATCGCGCGCAACGCGCTTCCTCCGCTTCCACCCATCGCCCGTAAAGGACAATCCAGCTAATGCCGATCATGAGCGTCATCTCCACCCTC
>JAJXVC010000011.1 GCA_021782295.1 bacterium
GAGATAATCGGCCTGCGTGACCGAGAGCAGCGTCGTCGCGACCAGCGCGATCAGCGCCAGCAGCCACCATCGCGCCTCGCGCGAACGGAGGCGCTGAAGGAGCGCGGGGTGCGCGCAAAGCCCGAGTACAACCGCGAGCAACGCGACTTTGGGGAGCGTCACCGTCGTGTGCCCGACGCCGTGCGCAAACGCGAAGGGAGCGCTTGCGATAAGGGCGAGCAGCCCGTAGAGCGCCCGCTTCTGCGCGAGCAGCGCGATGGCAATAAATGCCGCGGTGAAGAGCATGAACCAGATGGGGTCGAGCGCGGGAATCTCCACGAAACGATCGACCACCGGGCGATAGTGCATGGGCGCAGGGCTTCGCCTTTCGAGAAGGCGAAACCCCGCCGACGATGGACGAGCAGGCGATGCGCACGGCGATCGAGCGCAAGCGCGACGGCGAGAGCCTCGGGGCCGGCACTTGGCGCGATATCGTCGCCGCCTATGCAAGCGGTGCGGTCGACGATGCGCAGATGGCGGCGCTGGCGATGGCAGTGCATTTCCGCGAACTCGATATCGACGAGATCGTCGCACTCACCGAAGCGATGGTCGAGAGCGGAGAACGCCTCCACTTCCCGCGCAATCCTTTTGTGGTCGACAAACATTCCAGCGGCGGCGTCAGCGATATCGTCTCGCTCGTAGCCGTGCCGATCGTTTCGGCTTGCGGTGTTCCGGTGGCGAAACTCTCCGGCCGCGCGCTCGGACATACCGGCGGAACGATCGATAAACTCGAAGCGATACCCGGTTTTCGCAGTGCGCTTGGGAGCGGTGAATTCATCGCCCAAGTGGAGCGCATCGGCTGTGCCATCGCTGCGGCGAGCGAGGCGCTCGCTCCGGCAGATAAGCGGCTCTATCGTCTGCGCGACCGAACAGGAAGCGTACCGAGCGTCGGGCTGATCGTCGCTTCGATTCTCTCGAAGAAGATCGCTGGCGGCGCGCATGGATTCGTCTTCGATGTAAAATGCGGTAGTGCGGCATTCATGCGCGACGAGCAGGGAGCGGTGCTGCTTGCGCGTCGACTGGTGGAGGTCGCGGAGCGATTCGGTCGCTCGGCACACGCGATCGTGAGCGCGATGAACGAACCGCTCGGGCGTTGCATCGGCACGGGGATCGAAACGATCGAAGCGCGCGATTTCTTGCGCGGCACGCGCAGCGATGCGCGCGTGCTCGAACTCGTGACTGCTGTGGCTACGAAGATGCTCGCGCTCGGCGGCGTTCACGACGGCGAACGCCGGGCCGCCGAAGCGCTTGCCGACGGGAGTGCATACGAACGATTCGTCGCCCTCGTGGAGGCGCAGGGCGCGACGCGCGGCGCGCTCGAAGCGCTCGTCGCGGCGCCGGATGCATACGAAGTTATTGCCGGCCGCAGCGGAGTGGTTGCAACGATCGATGCAGTCGCGCTGGGAAACGCCGCGCGTCGGCTAACGCAGCAATTCCCAACGGCGGGAATTGAACTTTCCGTCCGCGTGGGGCAGCGCGTCGAACTCGGGCAACCAATTGCGACGATTTACGGCACGGGCGTATTTGCGCATGAAATTCAAAGTGCGGTCGTCATCGTTGAAAAAGGCATAGAACCGCCGCCGCTCGTGATGACGACCATTTAAGATCGTCGGCAATGAAGAACAAGGCATCGGTCATCTGTGGAGGTTTAGCCTTCGCGGTGCCGCTGTCGGTTTACGTGTGTTCGCTCATGCCGTCGTTTGGATTTTGGGATGTCGGCGAAATGCAGACGGTTCCATATATTTTCGGCATCGCTCATCCCACCGGCTTCCCGACCTTCGTGCTCCTCGCCGGAGCATTCGCGCACATCATCGGGATCGGGAACGTCGCGTGGCGGATGAACCTCTTTTCCGCGCTTGCCGTCGCGACGAGTGCATGGATGCTGTTCGCCGCATTGCTCGAAGTCAAGGTGTTGCCCATCGCTTCCCTTTCAGCTGTCCTCGTATTCGCATTTACGCAAGCGGTGTGGTTTCACGCAACTCGGGCTGATGTCCACGATCTGGTACTGTGCTTCGAGGCGCTGGCATTTCTTTTTGTCATTCGCTGGCGCGTACGCGGGCGCGTGCGCGATCTCATTTTTGGGTGTTTTGCCGTCGGACTAGCGTTAGCAACACACCCCGTCGCCGTCTGGACGCTTCCCGGTCTCCTCTTGCTTGCGCTTACCGGAACGCGACGTTTGCCAATGCGCGCCATTCCGGCGGCAATCGGTGCGTTGGTCGCACCATTGTTGCTCTACTGCTACGTCCCGCTGAGAAGTGCAGAGGTGTCGGCGTTGCGGCTCGATCCCACCGTGGCACTCGGGCTTCCGCCGGGGCAGCCATTCTGGGATTATGCCCATACCTCGGGCAGCCTCGGTAGCCTGATATGGTTTCTTTCCGGAGCGCAATTCTCTCCCGGTCGGGCGATGTTCGCGATATTCGCGCCATCGCACATTGCGTATGCGCTCGTGCATGGCGGCTTATTCGTGTTGCATCAGCTGAATATTGTAGCGGCGATAGCCGTAATCATCAGCGTGTTCGCGTTACTCGTCGGCGAGCCGCTGCTTGCAATAGGATCGCTGCTTGCCGGTGGCCTCGGGCTGCCATTCACGTTTGCCTATTTGATCGAAGCAGACAAAAAAAGCTATTTGTTGTTTGCATTATGGACTTTAGCGTTTGTGTTGGGCCTAAGTAGTGCTCGGCTGCATCGGGTACCGAAATGGGCGACATCGACGGTGATCTTGCTTCTTGCCGTCGGACTATTTTGGGCGAACCGAGGAATTTTTAATGAACGCAACGATTTGCGTGCGCCGACATACGTGCGGTATGTGCTTTCCGAGACCCCGAAAGATGCGATTGTCGTCGCCCCGTGGGTACTCGCTACACCGATAGCGTATTGTCTCTATGTCGAGCATCGATGTGGAAACCGGCTCTTGGTAACGGCAAAGCTCCATCGAGCGACATTCGCAGCGATACGTCGCCTGACCGTGCGCCCAATTTATGAAGTAAAAGATCATAAGCCAATGCCGATCGTGAAGGAGATAAGGTGAAAAAGCTCGTTTTTATCGCCGTCGCACTCGCGCTTTTCCCGGCCTGTAGCGCTGCGCGAGCGCAGCTTCCGAGGCAATGGACGGCATTTCGATATAACCCGGAACTCAACGCTGTTGTCGCACGAAAAAGCGGAATGAGCGTGCGGTGGAAGTTTAAGGCAAACGGCGGCATCTCGTCGAGCCCTACGCTTTCCGGCGATAGCCTCTTTGTTGCAAGTAGCGGAGGGTCGCTTTACGCACTCAACGTTCGCACCGGGAAATTACTATGGAGATTCAAAGCGCGTAACGATCTGATGACCGCCCCGATCGTTACCGGGCAGACGGTCATCGTTGCTGAAGGAAATAATTACGGCACGAACTTCGACCCGAATAACTACCTCTTGCTCGGCACCGGATCGAGCCGAATTCTCGGAATCGATGCCGTCACGGGAGCCCAGCGTTGGAAGTTTGCCGTTCCTGCAAGCGCGATGTCCACCGGCGCGATTGTCGACGGGATGTACGTACATCACGACGCATCGGGGATGCTCTTTGCGATTGACGCTACGACGGGGAAATATCGTTGGCGCGAATATCTGCAATCAACCGCGACGATGAGCGCGGCGAACAGGTTCCACGGGAGCGATGTGGTCACCGCAGGAGATTATCCCGACGATGTGATTGCCTTCGATGGGAAGAACGGGCGCATTCTTTGGCGCAAGCATTTCCCCAACGATTCGGCTGCTTTTGACGATTGCCCGCTTGCAAGCGATGGTACGGACATATACGGTATGTATCTTGCGCACCCCGCAGGAAGCCGATACAAGTTCGTTGGTTTTCGGACGCCGGGAATAGAGCACGCATACGCGCTCGACGGGAGGACCGGACGCCTTCTCTGGGATCGAACGCTCGTTCCCGGAAATGTACCAATCAATAACGCCGCGAGTATTCCCCTCATCTATCGGGGGATGTTGTATGTAGGGAGCGCCATCAGCCGAACCGTTTTTGCCCTGGATACGCGGACGGGAAAAATTCGTTGGAAGTTGCGCGCAGATGGGAAAGTGAAAGGCGGGAAAGTCGCCGTTGGCGGTGTCGTGTATTTCGGGGATACAGCCGGAACGCTTTGGGCGGTGAACGCGGCCAGCGGGAAGGTTCTCGGCCGCAAGCGGATCGCCGATTCCTTCAACATCGGGTCGCCGATCATCGTGGGGCGCACATTGATTATCGGAGGCAAAAAAGGGTATGTCTATGCGCTACCGCTCGATTCGTTTTCGAAGAAGCAGCGCTAACCGCTACCGCCGATCAACGTTCGCCGGATCGGTCGACGCTACGAATTAAGTAGAGCGGCCTCCCTTTGACTTCGTCGTAAATGCGCCCGATATATTCGCCGAGAATACCGATGCCGATCAATTGGACGCCGCCGAGAAAGAGTACCGCGACGATCGTTGATGCCCAGCCACGCGTGTATCCCGGCGGGTGCAGGCTGAAGAGTTTGAAGCCGACGACGACGAGCGCGTAGACGATTGCCGCGGCGCTGGTGAAGAAACCGAAGTACGAGACGAAACGGAGCGGCACGTCGGAGAACGAGGTGATGCCGTCGACGGCGAAGCGCATCATTTTCGCGAACGGATACTTCGTGGCCCCGGTGAGGCGTTCGTCGCGGTCGTACTCGACGCCGATCTGCCGGAAGCCGACCCAACTCACCATGCCGCGCAGAAAACGATGCCGTTCCGGCGAGCGTCGCAGCGCCTCGACGACGCGTCGACTCATCAAGCGAAAATCCCCGGTATCGACCGGAATCGAAACTTTCGTCAGCCGCTTGATGAGGCGATAGAAAATCCGCGCGGTAAGCAACTTGAAGAAACTCTCGCCTTTGCGCGTGCGCCGCACCGCATAAACGACATCGAAGCCTTCGCGATAGCGCGCAAGAAAATCGGCGATGAGTTCGGGCGGATCTTGCAGGTCGCCGTCCATCAGCACCACCGCGTCGCCTTGCGCGAGCTCGATGCCGGCGGTCGCAGCGAGTTGGTGCCCAAAATTACGCGAGAGATCGACGACCACGATATGGGCATATCGCTCGATTGCCGCGCGCATCGACGCGAGCGTTCCGTCGGAGCTCCCGTCGTTGACGAGCACGACTTCGTAGCCCTCATCGCCGACGATGCGCTCCAGCAAAGGAACCAAGCGCTCGAGCAGCGGCGCGACGTTTTTTTCCTCGTTAAACATGGGCACGACGACGCTTACAAGCATGAGCCGCACGTTCGACGCCGTCGCCGCTGAGGCTTGCAGGGTGGGATGAGGCTTTGTCCGTCGCGAAAAGAACGCCATCGTGTATCGTTCGCGTTTTCTTTTGCTGCTCTCCGCCCTCGCTCTGAGCGCCTGTGCGGGCCACCCGGCATCTCCGGTGAGTACTGCATCGCCGGCCGCGGCGGCCTCGGCCTCACCGGCCCCGCGACCCTCGGCTTCCCCGGCGAGGCCCGCGCTGAAGCGGGGCGCTACGAGCGCGCCCGTTGCCCCAAGCAGCGCCCCGCCGTCCCCCGCCCCCACGCCCGCTTCGACTGCAGCTCCGACGGCGATGCCGACGGCGATGCCGACGGCGATGCCGACAGCCACGCCGTCGATCCGTATCGTGAAGCCGACGCCGACGCACGCGCCGCAGCCGAAGGCAACGCCCGCGCCGCGGATCCTCTCGTACAATTTAAGCGAGCGGAATTTTCACCCCGGCGACCACGTCTACGGAAGCGCACTTGCAACGCTCAACGTCGCGAGCATCGAAGTGCGCATCGACGGCTACAGCATGTCGATGGACAAGGTTGGGCCCGGGCGTTTCACGCTCGACTACACGGTGCCGAATTATCCGTTCTTCGTGCGCGGGCCGATCTCGATTCTCGTGATCGCTCGCAATACGCAGGGCGCCGCGACCACGACAACCCTGAGCGGCTCGTTGCAGTAGCCGTTTACGGGCGCGGCGTCGGAACCCCCGGCGGAAGATTCGGGAAGGGCGCCGGATTGAATTGCGTAGGCATCGCGTTCGGCTGTGCGGTGATGCCGTTACTGGAATCGTCAGCCCAGCGATAGACGATATCGCCGACCGCGCGCGCATCGGCATCGCTGATGAGTAGGGTGCGCGGCTTGCGCGCCATGCCGTTCTCAGCACGCTCGACGGTCTGCAACGAACCGCGCGTGTAGAGATAGCGGAAATCGGTCCCCGATGCGAGTTTGCGCGTCACGCGAAAATGCAGCGCATCGACGCGATGCATCAGGATCGCTTGCGGGTTCCAGTCGCTGGCGTCGGTGGTGATATAGACCTGCGCGTTCATGGGCGTGTTCGGCGGCACCTGAACGGTGAACGTCACGGCGACGATCTTTCCGGGAGTGAAATGTGGATGAAACTGATCGGGGTGTGCATGCGGGTTCGGCGTCGGTGTCGGCAGCGAGAACGGCGTCGAGAGCGCAACGACGAATTTTTGGAGCGTCGGCGGCGGTGTCTCGATCGGCAACGGTGCGCCGGAGAGTTCGATCGCGTCCACCTTCCCAAAATCATCGAAGAAAATGCGCGCAAAATCCTGCGGTTCGGGCGTCTTCGCCGTCGGTTTTAGGCTCTTCGCATCGAGGATGCGCACCCGGTCGGCGAGTTGAAACGCGTCGCCGGTGGTGAGGAAGATATAGCCGCGCTCGAAATCGAGCACCTGCCCGGTCATATGCAGGCCGGTAGGGGCGGCCGCCGCTGCCAGCAGCAGCGCCGAAAGGGCGAGGAGCGGAAGAATACGTTTCATGGTGTGAACTGCACGAAGAAGGTCGGGCTCCAATTCATCGTACCATAGTGGAAGAAGTACGAGCGCTGGATCTCAAGGTTCAAGTGGCGGGCGACGCGGAAGCGCAGATCCGCGGTGATATCGTAGGGCGGCTCACCGAGCTGCGCGGGCGGCGTGATGTTGCCGAGGACGTTATAGGGCGTAAACGCGAAGAGCCCGATCTCAGGTTTGGGAAAATCGCGGTGCGCGCGCGCCAGAATCGTCCAGTTAAAGGCGGGATCCGGCGAGCCGTTGATGCCGAGCGAGAGCGTGCGGAAGGTTGCGATGCCCCGGAAGGCTGCAAAACTCGGGTAGGAGACGCCGTTGATCACCGGTGTATAGGGCACATATCCACCGACTTTATAGATATCGCCGACATTTTGCACTTGATAGTTGAGATAGGCACCGATCGAGGTGGAGAACTGCCGGCTGATCGAGGCCGAGGTCGTCTGCATATCGATAAAATGCGGCACGGAAAAATACTGCCGCGAATGCGTGTACGAAGCGTTGAAGTAGTACATCTTCGAGGCCGGGACGTGATGCGTGAGCCGTAGCGACGGCGTATAGAGCGTAAACCCGAAGGAGTGGTTCCAGATCGTCGTGTAGGTGTAACCGCCGAAGTTTTGCAGGCCGCCGTTGCCGTAGGCGCCGTAGGAATCGTGGTTGAAGCCGAAGCCCCAATTCATCGATTCGAAGAGCGGCAATTTTCCGACCTGGTGCGGGAAGGTCGTCGCCGTGAATTGTAGGGAGTCTGGGTGGTTTTTCGACTCGGTCGGATTATTGACGAGCCGATAGTTCGTCTGAAATCCGGTGAGCTGCACGAACGATTTCGGCAGCGCGTAGGTGAGCGTCGCGACCGACCACTGCGCCGCCGATCGTGGGCTGTGTAGCCACGTCTGGTCGGTGAAAAGTTGCGTGAAGGTGCGAATGCTCAGTCGTTGGTTCGGTTGATAATCGAGAACGGTATTCCAATATTTTTGTGGCCGCGTCGCCGGATTAAGCGAGACGACGGCATAACCGTTGCGCCCGCTTAAATGCTGTTCGAACGAAACGTAGCCTTTGTTGATGGAATCGTAGCGCAGGTGAAGCGCCGAGATCGCATGCTCGTTGCCGGCGAAATTATAGGTGAGATCGTAGGTCGCGCCGGCGAGCGAGTTCTGCACTAAGTTCGGATCGGCGGAAAAATTGAGGTAATAGGTCGGCAGCGGCAGCGGTGCGCCGAGAAAAGGCAGCGTGACGTGTTCGAAGCGCACGTAATGGAGCGGCCGAATCACCGCTGCGCGCGCGGTGAGAAACGGACGCTTCGAACCGAAATCGGCGAAATAGAAAACGTCGCCGGGCATGATGAGCCCCTTATAGGGCTTGGTGAGATCGTTATCGATGAACGTCCAGCGGTCGGGTTCCCCGGTGATCGGCACGACGTAGAGCCGGTTGAACTGCAGATAGGCCGAGACCGCGGCGCCGTGCTGCGTGTGCCCGCCCGCCTGCAGCGTCACGTGCCCGGCGACCAGATAACGGTCGAGTTTGAGATCCATCGAGAAGCTCTGCCCGCGAATCACGAGGCCGTTGCTCGTGCGCACGACGACGTGGCCGCGCGCGTCGATGGTATAGCGGTCGAACGAAAACGAGATGCGGTCGGCGCTGAGGTGGATGATGGGATCGATCGCCATGCCGGTAGCGCCCGCACCCGCGCGAGCGGCGACGAGAAGCAACAGGAAGAGCGCGATTGCTAGAAAGCGACGAGGCATTCGCCCGGGGTTTCGCCGCAGCGGGATCGTTTCCAGCCCGCGGCAACATTCGCTGTCACCCCGAGTAGGGCGCGAAGCGCCCGTATCGAGGGGCGCCCCGCGACTCCTCATCCCCTTCCAACCTTTGCGCTACCGGCACTTCGGTAAGATAAGAACGTAATGAAGGCAAGCGAGCAAGCAACTCGAAGGCTGGACGTGCTATGTCGCGCGTCGTAATTCTCGTTATCGACTCGGGAGGCGTTGGCGCGCTTCCCGATGCCGCTGGGTACGGCGACGCTCCCTCGGCGAACACGCTCGGCAACACCGCGCGGGCGATCGGCGGGCTCCACCTGCCGACCCTGCAGCGCTGGGGGCTCGGCAACCTCACCGCGCTTGAAGGCCTTCCCGCCACCGCCACCCCGGCGGCCCGCGTGGCGCGCCTCGCCGAGCAGAGCCGGGGCAAGGATACCATCACCGGGCACTGGGAGATGGCCGGCATCGTGACCGAGGTGCCCTTCCCAACCTACCCCGACGGCTTTCCGCCCGAGGTGATCGAGGCGTTTACCGCGATCGTCGGCAAGGCGCCGCTCGCCAACAAACCCGCCTCGGGGACCGAGATCATCGCCGAACTCGGGGCCGAGCACCTCGCGACCGGGCGCCCCATCCTCTACACCTCCGCCGACTCGGTCTTCCAGGTCGCGGCGCACGAGGGAATCGTGCCGTTGGCAACGCTCTACGACTGGTGCGAGCGGGCGCGGGCGATGCTGGTCGCCCCGCATGCCGTCAACCGAGTGATCGCCCGCCCCTTCGTCGGGGAGCCGGGCGCTTTCGTGCGGACGGCGAATCGCCGAGACTATGCGATCGAGCCGCCGGCATCGGTCCTCGACGAACTTGCGGCCCGCGGCATCGCGGTGCATGCCGTTGGGAAAATCGGGGATATCTATTGCGAGCACGGTATCGCGACGACCGTGCGCGTGACCGATAATCGCGATGCAATGGAGAAGACGTTCGGGCTGCTCGAAGCGACCGAGCATGGATTGATTTTTACGAACTTGAACGATTTCGATTCGAAATACGGACATCGGCGCAACGTGCGTGGATATGCAGGGGCGTTGGGCGAACTCGACGCGCTGTTGCCGCGTTTGGAGAGTATGCTCGCACCTGACGATCATCTTCTTGTGACCGCCGACCACGGTTGCGACCCAACCGCGCCCGGCAGCGACCACACGCGCGAATACGTGCCGTTCCTCCACCGCAGCGCGGCCCCCGGTGCCGACCTCGGCATCGTCGAAGGGCTCTTCACCGTCGGGCGTACGGCGCGCGCCGCGTTGTTGAGTTAACGATGCAAGAGATAGACGAACGCATCGTCATCGTGCAGGCCGCGAACGCCCCGGCGCTGCGCGAACGGAGCGTGCCGCGATGGTGGTGGGCGGCGAAACGCGCGACCGATCTGGTTCTCGGGGGCGCGCTCTTCGTGCTGACGCTACCGATCGTCGCAATCGGAGCGCTCGGCGTCTTTGTGGTGACGGGCGGAGCGCCGTTTTACGCGCAAGAACGCGTGGGGCGTAACGGCATGCGCTTTCAGATGTGGAAACTGCGCACCATGGTGAAGGGCGCGCATGAAATGCGCGACGAGTTGCTCCCCTTCAACGAAGCGAGCGGCCCGGTCTTCAAAATGCGCCACGACCCACGCCTGCATCCGCTCGGTGGGATCCTCCGCCGCACCTCGATCGACGAGCTGCCGAATCTGCTCAACGTATTGCGCGGAGAGATGGCGTTGGTCGGTCCGCGCCCGCCGCTTCCCTGCGAGACTGTCGAATACGATGCATACGCGATGCGGCGCTTAAGCGTACCGGTCGGTTTGACGTGCCTCTGGCAGATCAACGGCCGCTCCGAGGTGAGCTTCGAGGAGTGGATGGATCTCGATAATCGCTATATCGATACCTGGACGCCGTGGGGCGACCTTGCAATTATCGCCAAAACCGTTCCCGCCGTTCTGCGAAAGGAGGGAGCCCATTAAGCCGCAACTGCGCGTCATCGCCGGTGCGCGGCGCGACCCGTCGATTCACGCGGTCGCCGCTTCGACTTTCTTCATCATGGCGGCGACGTTGGGCTCGACGTTGCTCGGTTTTGCCCGCGAGGTCGTGAACGCGCGCTATTACGGCACGCGTTGGGAGATGGATACCTTTCTCGCGGCTGCGACGATTCCGACGATTCTCTTCGGCGTCTTCAACGGTGCGTTGGTGAGCGCACTAGTACCGGTTTTCTCGGAGTATCTCACCAACGACGATGAAGCGAGCGCGTGGCGCCTGTGCAACACCGTCATCAACGTGCTCGCCGTGTTGTTGGTGCTCTGCGCCGGCATTGGGTGGCTGTTGGCGCCGTGGTTCGTTCCGCTTATCGCCCACGGTTTCCAGGAGCCGCAAATGATTGTCGCCGTGCGCATGACGCGTTGGCTGATGCCGAGCATCGTCGCGGTGAGTTTAAGCGGCGTGCTCTCCGCGATGCTCAACGCGTATCATAAATTTCGCTGGGCTTCGCTCACCGGCATCGCGATGAACGTCGTGACGGTGGGCTGCGTCATTTTCCTGACGCACCACATGGGAATCTACGCGGTGGTGCTGGGAACCGCGCTCGGGCTCTTCGCACAGTTGCTGGTGCAGCTGCCGCCGTTTATCGGGCTGCACCGCTACCGCCTGGAGATCGATCTGCACCACCCGGGGCTCAAGCGTATTTGGGAGATGTTGGGGCCGATCATGGTCGGCTCGGCGGCCGGCCAACTCGCGCTTTTCTTCGATCGCTTTTTTGCCTCGACGTTGCCGCCGGGTTCGATGGCCGGCATGAATTACGCGACCAAACTCGTCAACTTCCCACAGCAGATCTTCGCTGCGGCGATCGCGACGGTGATCTTCCCGTTACTCGCGCAGCACTTCGCGCGCGATAACCGGCGTGCGGTCGCCCGCAACGTGAACCTCGGCTTGCGCTTGGTAATGTTCATCGCGATTCCTTCGGTGGTGGCGCTTGCGGTGCTCGCGCACCCGATCGTTCAGACGCTCTTCGAACGCGGCCACTTTACCGCCGCCTCGGTGGCGTTGACGCAGGAGATGCTGCCGTATGCCGCCTTCGGGTTGGTAGCGCTGGCCGCGAACGTCGTGTTGACGCGTTGCTGCTTTGCGTGCCAGGAGAGCGCCTGGCCGGTCGCGATTTCGGTCTTTACGGTCATGCTCAATATTTTGCTGAGTCTGCTCTGGTTGCCGACACTTGGTGCGCGCGGCTTGCTGATGGCGAATTCGTCGAGCCAGAGCGTGCAGATGGTGATGCTGCTCGCGCTGGTGAGCCGCTTGCTGCACGGTTTTGCTTGGCGCGAATTGCTGCGCGCGTTTCTGAAGATCGCGACGGCGGCGACGGCGATGCTGCTGGCGCTCAACTGGATCGCCGCGCTCGGCGTTCACCCCGAGGCCTCGTTGCTCTCGCGCTTCTGGTTCCTCTTCGGGCAGATCGCGATCGGCGGCACGGTGTTCGTCGCAGTAGCGATGGCGCTTAAAGCCGAGGAGCTCCACCTCGCCATCCAGCTCATCGTCGCAAAATTCGAGCGCGGAACCGTTGGACCGTATGAAAACCGAGAGGCGCCGATTGCATGAAGCCACCGGATGGCGGAGTAAAATCGTGAAGCCATACCTTTCCGTCGTGCTGCCCGCATATAACGAAGCGAAACATATCGAACAAAATGTAATCCAGGTTGTCGATTCACTCGGCGATAATGGAATTTCCTTTGAAGTGATTGTCGTTGATGACGGGAGCCCAGATCGTACTCATGTTGCCGCCATTAGGGCGAAAGCTCGGCATCCGGAGCTTGTTCGGGTCGTACGGTATGACAAAAATCAGGGTAAGGGAAACGCATTGATATGCGGTGCTTCGTATGCAAAGGGTGCCGTTGTTGCCTTTCTGGACGCCGATATGGACTTGCACCCATCTCAGCTCATACCGATGCTAAAAAAAATGGAGGCCGATAATGTCGATGTGGTTATTGGATCAAAACGTCACCCCGATTCGAACGTAGACTATCCAAGGCACCGCCGGATATTAAGTTCAGTTTATTTTTTGCTCGTCCGGCTGCTTTTTGGGCTGCCTGTACGTGACACGCAAACCGGCATCAAAATCTATCGGCGAAAAGTTGTTGAAACGGTATTTCCTCGAGTTCTTGCTAAGCGATTTGCGTTCGATATTGAGGTACTAGCAATTGGTCACCATTTCGGATTTAAGGTTATCGACGCCCCGGTGTCGCTTCATTTTGGGCGAAAGTTTAGCAGAGTAAAGCTTTTTGATGTATGGCAAACAATTCTCGATACCCTAGCCGTTTTTTACCGGCTACGAATCATACGATACTATCAACGGCGACGAATAATACCCGGGCTGGAACACCCGGCAACGGCCGGTTCTAGAGAGATCGTTGAAAATAATGGCGAATTATTGGGCAGACAAACCGATTGAGAGCGTCGTTTCACAATAGTTGGTTAGCGCATTGGATGTATTCGCTCGATCGCCGAATTGCGGTTCTGCTACACGGATCCGTTATGTTTCTGTTCGGCCTTAACGTAACGCTCCACGGAGTGGGCTAGGCGAAGGAGATCCACTATGCGCAAGAGCCGCTTTACCGAGGCGCAGGTCGTCGACATCGTTCGCGAATACGATGCCGGCATATCGCCTAAGGAGCTCGCTCGCAAACACGGGATTCACCTCAACGCGATCCGACTCTGGAAGTCGAAATATGCCGGAATGGACGTCAGCGATGTCGTCCGGCTGGAGCAACTCGAGGCCGAGAACACCCAGATGCATCGAATCATCGTCAGGCTCACGCTCAAGGTCGATGCGGCGGACGAACTGACCCGAAAAAACGGATGGGGCCTTCGCAGCGACAAGAAGTGGTGAAGGCCTTGCAACGATCGGAACTGAGCCAGCGAGAAGCGTGCGTGATCGTCCGTGCGCGTCGTCGTCCGCCTCGCGAACAATACGGCATTAGGGCCGCTCAAGACAAACCTTTGATCTCTAGGCTGACGCAGCCGGCACAAGAGCATCCTCGCTACGGCTGCAAACGGCTCTACGTGATCTACGAACGTCAGGCGAGCGAATTGGACCCGTACATAAATTACAAGCGCTTCCGGCCTCTCTACCGGCTCGGAAACTTGCAAATTGCGGCGCCGTCGGCGGCGCTCGCGAGCCAAGTACGTGCGCGGCTAGGCGATCCGTTTGGCGTCTCCCCCGAACGACATCTGGTCGCTGGCTTTTCTTTCCGATCGGCTGCTGCACGGCCGCGAACATGGCTACCCAAAATGCCTCAGAGCAGACAACGGCCCCGAGTTCATCGCCAGTGCGCTTGAAGTCTGGGCGCACGAACACACCGTCGAACTGCTCTTCATCCAGCCGGGAAAGCCAACGCTAATCGATTTAGGATGTTCTTTGAAGCCCGAGACGGAGCCGATGCCTGGCGGTGTTCCTACAACAGCACGCATCCGCATAGTTCGCTCAATGGCATGACACCCGAGGATCTCCTCGCGCTTTACGAAATTACCCAACCACCACAGAAATCGCCGACTGCATGATGGGACCTAGCCCACCGTGACATCTTTCTCCGGGGCCAAAGGGGCGTGATACTCGTTCGCACTGCGGGTGCTCCGGAAACTGGAATGGCTCATGCCCTCTATCCAGTCGGAATTACTTGTGGTTGCAATAAATGCGCGCGGCGTCGGCTATCGTGGACGACGAGTTGCTTGCCCCGAAAGTGCGACCGATGACTTCTTTGAATATCGGCGCCGACCCTGACCTGTTCATAGACTCGCGCAGAGGGCGGAAAATTGACGCTTAGTGCGCCGGAGAAACCGGCAGGAGATTAAATAGTGAAAGTCTATCGTGGTGAAGGCATAGCGAGCCACACCAGCCCCGAGCCGTGCGCCGTGATTCGTGAGGATCACGGTGAAGCGTCGGTAGGGAAAACACGCAAGCCAGCCATAGTGCCGCGAAATGTTTAATCAGGGTGCCGACAAGGATAAGCGCTTGGAAGGCAACATCATCCGCTGCGATATTGCGAGTAGCGGCTGGGCCCTGCGCGGTCGGAGACCCTGGCGAGCGTGGAAGTCTTCTGCAAGGGAACCGGGAGAGATCACGACTGACCAGCGATGCTGGCCCGCATCGGGAAGACGCACGCGTCGAAGCCGATGGTGTACGGTCGTGACCAGTCAGACTCGCTGGTAGTAGCGATGAAGTTGGCGAACAAAGCCGAGCAGTCGGCGGCGGAGTCGATGGAGCCAAGCAGCGGGGCCAAAGGGAAAGCGCCCACGTCTACCACGCGCCGGGCACCGAACCGGGGAAGCGTGTCACCGGGACTTGAGCGTTTACGACAATTCGTAGAGAACAATCCAAAGGTTCGCCCTACGGCTTTGCTCCACCATGTGAATGTCGATCTTCTTCGATGGTCGTACTTCGCGCTGAAGCGACGTGCTGCTGCCGGAGTCGATGGACGCACATGGGAAGCATACGGCGAGAATCTCGAAGTACAACTGCAAGAGCTTCACGCGCGTATACATCAAGGAGCGTATCGCGCGCTTCCCTCGCGGCGACGGATGATTCCGAAGCCGGATGGAAGTCAGCGCCCATTGGGGATCGCGTCGATTGAAGACAAGATCGTCCAACGGGCAGTGGTCGAGATACTCAACTGCATTTGCGAGCAGGAGTTTCTCGGCTTCTCGTACGGTTTCCGACCCGGTCGCAGCCAGCACGATGCGCTGGATGCGCTCGCAGTCGGGATCAGCAGGAAAGCCGTCAACTGGATCGTTGACGCCGACATCCGCTCGTTCTTCGATACGGTCAACCACGATTGGCTGATCCGTTTCGTCGAACATCGAATCGGCGACCAACGCATCCTTCGATTGATACGCAAGTGGCTCAAGGCCGGTGTTCTTGAGGGAACGATGCTGACGACAAGTGAGACCGGGACTCCTCAAGGGTCGGTGATCTCGCCTTTGCTCGCCAACGTCTACCTCCATTACACCTACGACCTCTGGGTCCAACAATGGCGAAAGCGAAATGTTCGCGGTGAAGTGATCGTCGTGCGATACGCGGACGACATCGTTGCCGGGTTCGAACATAAGTCAGACGCCATAGCGTTTCTTGACGAACTGCGCAAGCGTTTCGAGGCGTTCGATCTCAAGCTCCACACTGAGAAAACACGCCTGATCGAATTTGGGAGATTCGCAGCAGACCGACGCAAACGCCGTGGACAAGGAAAACCGGAAACGTTTACGTTCCTGGGTTTCGTCCACATCTGCGGCAAGTCGCGCAACGGGCGATTTTTGCTCTGGCGAAAATCGCGGCGCGACCGAATGCGTGCTAAACTGCAGTCGATCAAGACCGATCTGCGTCGCAAGATGCACGACACGCTGAACGCTCAGGGGCGTTGGCTTCGCGCGGTTATGGTGGGGTATTTCAATTACCACGCCGTGCCGACGAACATCGCCTCTCTTGCCGCCTTTCGGCGGCTTGTTCTCATACTCTGGCAGCGCACGCTTCGGCGCCGCAGCCAACGAGACCGAACCACGTTTGCATCTTTGGGAAAGGTGGCCGACAAGTGGCTCCCTCGCCCCAAGATTCTCCATCCGTGGCCGCATCAACGATTTGGCGTCAAACACCCGAGGTGGGAGCCCGGTGCGTGAATTGCGCCCGCCGGGATCTGTGCGGCGGGCGTACAGTAATGTGCGTCCCTACCGCGCTCCCGTCGGCTTCCACTGGGAGCGGGGGCGCGACGAAGAGAGGACGGTCACCTGCGGCGGATTGACGACGAGCCTTTGCCCCCCGTCCTAGAACGCCTTGACGTTGCGGAACCCGGCGTTGCAGAACGTGGAGACCGCGTCGGCGGCGGCTTCGTCGTTCGCGTCGTACAGCATCACCACGCGCCCCGCGCCGATCGCGTCGTTGAAGTTGTCGATCTGGTCGCCGGGGATTTTGACGCCGGCGAGATAGTTGACCGCGCTGCCGCGGTTGCTGAGCGAACCGAGCGAGGGGCCGCGGCTGTTGCCGCCGGGTACCCCGGTGCCGCCGGAGTCGGTCATCATCCCCTGGCCGTGCGTCATATCGTCGGAGAAGTCGTTGGAGTTCTGGACTTCGCGCACGTGAACGAACGAGATCGTCGATTGATCGTGATCGGCGCTCTTCGCGTCGCGCGTGACGACGCGCAAGCGGCCCATATCGATGCCGGTCTGCCCGGTGAGCGCCGCCTCGATCTTCTTCGGGTCGGATTCGGGGTAGATCCCCACGATTAGACGTTGTCCCACCAGCGTTCTCCTTGCGAACTCTAAACTCAGAAACGCCGCGCAAACGGCGTGGGCGATTTCTTCGCCGCCGGGGGCTATCTTCTTGCCGGCCGTGGCCTCGCCCCGTAAATCCCGGGACGCATGAAATTGCGGCCTTTGGGGAAGTCGCGGCTACGGCACGCTAGGACGCTGAAGGATATCCTGAAGCGAACTCGTGAGGCTTCGCGTCGGCAGCCAGCCGGTCTCCGAGCACAATTTGATGTTCGATCCGAACATTGCGGGCGTCTCCGAGGGCCGCATGCGCGCGGAATCGCTGACGATCTCAGGCTTCACGTTCGCTATGCCGATGAGTTCATCGAGTAGGGATCGGAGGCTTCGTGGCACCCCGCTGCAGATGTTGTACGTTCCGCCAGCCGTTCCGTGTTGGGCAAGCGCCACGTAGGCCGATGCGACATCGCGAACGTCGAGGAAATCGCGCTGCGCGTCGAGGTTCCCGACGGCGAGCCGAGCCGGTGCGCCGTTGCGGATTTCAATCAGTTGTGCGGCAAAATCGGCAATCGCAAAACGCGTACTCTGCCCTGGGCCGATTGCGTTGAATGCACGTCCGATCACGACGTCGAGGCCGAGGCTGCGATGCTCCCCGAGGAGCAAAAATTCAGCGGCCGCTTTGCTCGCGGCATAGGGGTTCTTTGGATTCACCGCCATCTCTTCCGTAACCGGAAGGATAGCGGCAGGAACGCTGCCGTACACCTCGCCCGAACTCGCGAAGATGAGCCGCGGCCGCTCTCCTGTTTTCTTCGTATGACGAGCGATAGCACGGGCAATGCGCGCCGTACCGATCACGTTCGCCTCATAGGTCTCCATCGGCGATGCGATCGCCGCGGGGACAAATGCTTGGCCTGCTAAGTGATATACAACGTGAACGCCGGCCAATTCCAATGCCTCGGTGCCTTGGAGTTGCGCGCGGCTACACCGTAAAACTTCGTGATTGCCGGCCTCGAGCAGGGCCGTTAAGTGCTTCCCAACGAACCCTGACGCTCCGCTTACTACGACGCGCATGCGCTATTTTTGAACGGACGAGAGACGATCGAGATCGGCGCGCACCATCATTTCGACGAGCTGCTCGAACGTAACCGTAGGCTCCCATTGGAGGTGTTGTTTTGCCTTCGACGAGTCGCCGACGAGTAGATCCACCTCGGCCGGCCGGACAAAACGGGGATCTAATTTTATGTATGGTTCGTAATTTCCAAGCGCGGCGACCTCGAAGGCAATTCGAACGAAATCGCGGACACTATGCGTTCTCCCGGTAGCGATAACATAATCCTCTGGGTTGGGTTGCTGTAGCATCATCCACATCGCTCGTACGTAGTCGCCGGCATACCCCCAATCGCGCTTCGCCTCGAGATTTCCTAAGCGTAATTCGCTAGCGAGCCCTAATTTAATGCGGGCGACCCCATCGGAGATCTTACGGGTGACGAACTCCTTTCCTCGCCGGGGCGATTCATGATTGAATAAAATTCCGCTTACCGCAAACATATCGAACGACTCACGGTAGTTTACCGTAATCCAGTGGCCGTAGACCTTCGCGACACCATAGGGGCTTCTCGGATAGAAAGCGGTTGATTCCCGTTGCGGAACCTCGGTAACTTTCCCGAACATCTCCGAACTCGACGCCTGATAAAAGCGAATAGCCGGGTTGACTGCACGGATCGCTTCGAGGACGCGAGTGACGCCCAATGCCGTGAATTCCCCGGTTAAAACAGGTTGAGTCCACGAGGTTGGGACGAACGACTGGGCCGCGAGGTTATAGACTTCGTCAGGGCGCACGGTTTCGACGATTTTCGTCATCGACGTTTGATCGAGAAGATCGCCCGAAACGAATTCGATATCGTCGATAAAGTGCTCGAGGCGCTCGTGCACGTCGGTCGAGGTGCGCCGCGTCATGCCGACCACGCGATAGCCATGCTCGAGCAAGAGCTCGGCAAGATACGAGCCATCCTGGCCGGTGATCCCGGTGATAAGTGCTGTTTTTTTCACTAGAACTTTCCAAGCTAAACGTGAGTGTAAGTATCTAAGAACCATGGCGGCTCCCGGTCGCGGAGGCCATGCCTTCCCGGTGCACAAAAATCGCCGAGCAGCATCTCCCGAAGCGGTCGCGGTGTTGCCGCCCGACACGCCGGTGCCGCCGGATTCGCGCTCGATCCCCACGATTGGAGGTCGCCCCAGCAGATATCTCCTTGCGAACTCTCAACTCAGATACACCGCGCAGAAGGGCGTGGGCGATGGCTTCGCCCCTAGGGGCAATCTTCTTGCCGGCCGGTGCCCCGGTCAACTCCAAGGGTTGAAAATCGGCACGCCGGATCCATCAAAATCGCGCGTATCCCGCGTCACGATCGAGAGGTGGTGCTCCAGCGCCACCGCCGCGAGCATCCCGTCGGTCATCGGAAGCGTTCGTCCCTTCGCACTGCTCTCTGCGTCGAGCCTTCCCCAGCGCACTGCATCGTGAAGGTCGAACGGCAGCACGCGCTCGCCGAAGCGATCGATGAATGCCGCGATCTTCGATTCCAAATCGGAACGCCTCCGGCTCGCCGGGAGGAGCTCGATGCCGCGATGGAGTTCGGCGATCGCGAGCACGCTCACGTACATCCTGGGTTCAGGCGTGTGCTCGAACCACGCTACCACGCCGGGATTTGGTGACGGGCGCATGAGTTCGGAAAGCGCGCACGTGTCGAGAAGAAATCCGCTCAAAACTCAAAGCCTCGCGACGCATCCTTGCGGCGTTCGAAGCGAGCGCCATTGCCCCGAACGGGCCTAAAAAACTCCACGAGCGTTTCTTGCGGGTGTATGGCTCGCTCGTAGTCGCTCCGGCGAAGCACGACCACCTCGTCCCGTCCGCGCCGTGAAATGACCTGCGGCCTTCCCTCCAAGGCCTTCTGGACGAGCTCGCTGAGCCGCGCCTTGGCTTCCTGAAGCTGCCATGTCTTGCTCTCCTGCGTGCGTTTTTGCACCATGCAACCCCCCTTCACGCGATCTACGATAAGCGCAAGGGAGGCAGGGTGTCAACCTAGTCTGACTAGTCTGTAGGAGTAATGCAGAGACGTCCCCCGCTCGGCAACGCCGAGATATCCCTCGATGGGCGGTGGAGCTTTGCTTAGCGCTTCAGGTAGGTTTGCACCGCGCCGGCGAGCCGCTCGATGCCGATCGCGATCTTCTCTTCCGAAGCGTTCGAGAAATTCAGGCGCATGCCGTCGTGCACGTCGCGTTCGGCGTAGAAACTCACCCCCGGCACGAACACGACTTTCTGTTCGGCGCTGATTTTGAGCAGCTCTTCGGTGTCGACGCCGTCGAGATGCGCCCAGAGAAACATTCCGCCTTCGGGGCGATTGAAATGCATCTGCGGCGGCATGTGCGCGGAGAGTTCGCCGATCATCACGTCGCGGCGCCGGTGATAGGTCTGGCGGATGCGCGCGATGTGCGCTTCGTATTCAACGCCGCCGTTGCGCGCCGCATACTGCA
>JAJXVC010000193.1 GCA_021782295.1 bacterium
GTTGCATGCGTGGGCGCCGCAAGTCGAGATATCGATATTCCAAGCGCAGGCCCTCGTCCACGTCGTCTTCGACATTCACCTGAAACGGCGGCACCTCGGAGCGATTGAGAATGTCGAGTTGCTCGATCCCTACCTCGACTGCGCCGGTTGCCAACTTCGGATTCTCGGTTCCATCCGGGCGGGCACGAACGGTCCCGACGACGCGCACGACATCCTCGCTACGGAGTTTTTCCGCTTGCGAAAAACTTGGGTGCTCCGGATTGAAGACGATCTGCGTGATGCCGTCGCGGTCGCGAAGATCGATGAAGATCAACCCACCGTGGTCGCGACGACGATTGACCCAGCCGAAGAGTTCGGCGGTGCGTCCGATTGCATCGGCACGCAGCGCTCCACAAGAAAAACGTTCCGGCGTCGCAGTCATGGGCGCTCCTCTGGATGGGCGAGGGCATCTTTGATGCCCGAGACATAGTGATATTGTTGCACGATATCGCGTGCGAGTTTCGAGCGGTCCGCCCGGTCGTCGAGTGCTTGCAGCAGATTCGGCATGCGCCCGAGCAACGAATGAAGGCCCAACGAGATCGGCGTCATCCCCAATTGCAGGCGGACGGCGAGGTCGGGATGTTTACGATAAAAGCGAACGGTCGAGCGACCGGCAAGCATCATTTTCCCTTTTTGGTCTTCGTGGGGAACATCTTGACAGTGATAGCTGACCGCACGCGGCTCGTAGCAAATGCGCACACCGGAGCGTTCGAGGCGATAACCGAGTTCGAGATCTTCGTGACCGTAGCCGGTGAACGATTCGTCGAACCCCCCGACCGCGCGCAGATCCTCGGTGCGCACCGAGGCATTACCAGTAAGAAAATAGAGCCACGATAAGCGTTTGCGCCCCGGTGGATGGAGATGCCCGCGCAGGTCCGCGCGATCGCGTTTGAGCGCGTAATCGTCGAGATCGCGTACTTGCACTTCCCAACCAACGACGGCGATCCGCCGTTCGCGTTCGTGCCGTTCGAGATGAACGGCGAGAAGATCGGGTGAGGCAAGAATATCGGCATCATTAAAAAGAACGACCGTACCCGTTGCCGCGGCGATTCCGGCATTGCGCGCTTGCGCGCGTCCGCTATATCCGCCTGGAAGATGGCGAACGTTCGGCGAAGTGCGCGCAACCTCGGCGAGATATTCGGCGGTACCGTCGGTCGACTGGGAATCGCAGATCAGCAATTCGTAACGCGACGCATCGATCGTCTGCGCGAGCAGCGTCGGCACGACATGGCGCAACGTGTCGAGGCGATTATAGGTGGGAATAACGACGGAACAATCAAGCATTTATTAAATCCGCGACACCGTCGACGACCTCGTCACGAAGGTGCGCGAGGGAGGCTTCGTCGTCGCTTTGGGGTTTACGCAAACTGCGGCTAGGAACCCGATACGGGGCCCATTCTTGTGAGGCCAATCGGAAATAGCGGTTTTCGAAGGCGACGAGCGTGGGCCTGCGCATCGCGCTTGCGACATGAGTCGCACCGGTGTCGACGGTGACCACGCACGCCGCCCGTTCAAAGACCGCCGCCCAGTGGAAGAACGGAAGGTCGCGCAGCACCGCCGCAGCCCCGACTCCGGCGAATGCATTGATTTTATCGCCGATTTCGGCGTTTGCCGTAATTGCAAGCGGACGCCCGAGCCCGGCGAGGCGGCGCGCGAGTTCTACTGTTGACGCCGGCGAGCTGCCGCTATGAAACCAGCGCGGGGCAAGGTGGAGAACGATCGGGCGATCCGGAAGCGCGGCGACCGCGGCTCGGTCTTCGTCGCGAAGGTCGAGGCGCAGATCGAGAACGCGTTCGCGCGCCCCTCCGAGGGCGACGAGATCGAGCATCTGGTCGACCTCATGGCGCACCACACGCTGCGGATTGCGTTCGCAGAGCTCGGGATCGGCCTCGGAGATCGCCATGCGATTGACGAATAAGCGCGCGGTAAGGCGCGCGAGATATCGACGCGCGTAGGTATAGCCGACTCGAACCGTCGCTCGCGTCGCGCCGACGATGCGCAGATCTTCGGAGCGCGGAGCGAGCGCGATCGCAAGATCGACATTCCGAAATTGCGCTCCGAAACGCTCCGGACGCACGGATCGCGGTATTGCAACGAGTTCGTCAATATCGGTGTTGCGTTCGACCACGATGCGGTTGTAGGTGCTGGTCACCAGCGTAATGTGCGCGTTTGGGAAGGACCGGCGAACCGTCGCAATCGCCGGCGTCGAAAGCAGCAAGTCGCCGATCCGATCGGTTCGCGAAAGGAGGATGTTCACGAAGCGTTGCGTTGTTGTAGCGCGCGTTCGAGTTCTTCGAAATACACGCTCGCGAGCATTCGCCGCACCACCCGTAACTCTGCAGCATCGAGCGGACGGTCGCCCGCAATCGCGGCGACGCGACGACGCAGACGCTCCGGCAAGCCGACTGCGCGCAACGCTGCGTGAACGCCGCGCTGCAGGGGGTTTTCGCCGGTTGCGAGATAGGTGCGCCAGTGCGGGTGCAGGGCCGAAAGCGTCACTGCCGTGCGCGCCTGTGCGCGTGTCTGTCGCTCCATTTTTTCGATTTCGCTGCTGCGCGGTTGCGGTTTGTAATGATAGGCGAGCGCGAATCGATTGAAGACAGCTCGCACGCCGGCGAAGCGCAAGCGCAGGCCGACATCGATATCTTCCCATCCGTATTCGGCGAACGACTCATTAAAGCCGCCAATCCTTCGAATCGTCGCCGTCGGCACCGAGACATTGGTCGTCCAGAAGAAATTCCCGCTGTAGTTTTTCCAGCTCCAGACCGGCGGCGGCAAATCGTCGAACGATTCGACGTTGATCGCTCCGCCGCGGACAATCGCTGCAGGGGATTGGTCGTGCGAGCGCAGGTGCTCTTCGACAAAATTTGGCAACGGCAAAACATCGTCGTCGATGAGGATGATCCGCTCTCCCGTCGCGCGCGCGATTCCGACATTCCGCCCGCGAGCGAGCCCGGCATTTTGCTGTTCGACCACGGTAAAAGCGCAGGTCGCACGCGATCTCGCTCGGTCGATCACGGCTGAGGTTCCATCAGTCGATCCGTCGTTGACGAGAACGACTTCGTAGGAATCCTCGGGCACCGTTTGCTCGAAGCATGCATCGAGGACGCGCTCGAGGAGCGCGGCACGATTGTAGGTACAGAGTTGAATGGTCGCGCGCATCGTCTTCCGCACTTCGACGCCGATGGTCGACTCCGCTCTTAGCGAGCCGCTTCTGCGCCGAGCAACCCCGCTACCGCAGCGAGAATTCTCGGAGTATCGAGGCCGGCGACGCACGCGTAGTCGACACAGGTCTCCTTTCGATCGCGTGGGTGGCAGGGAAAGGCCGAGCGCACGATCGCGCGCCGATCGCAGAGCGGCGCCCAGCGTTCGGGGAAATCGCTTTGGAACGGAAAGATGCCGACGGTGCGTGCTCCCGCGGCGGCGGCGACGTGCATCGACCCGGTCGTGATGCCGACGAACGCGCGCGCGTCGCGCGCGAGCGCGGCAAAGGCGCCGATCGCGGCGCGCCCGGCTATGGATCGCACGTTCGCGTCCTCGCTTTCTGCGATAACCTGTGCGACGATCTCTCGGTCGGAATCCGCCCCGCCAAGCAAAACGGGAAGACCGAATCGCTCGCGAAGGGCTCGGGCGGTGCGCGCCCATCCGCCGGTCGGCCAAAGACTGCGTTGCGTTGCAACGGCGTTGGTGACGTGGAGAACGAGATAGCTCTCTCGGTCGAGCTCGAACTCCGAACGCAGCGCCTGCGCCGCTCGCTCGTCTTCTTCACGAGGCACGATGCGCGGCCTCGCGCCTGCGGCATCGCAGCCAATCGCGCGCGCAAAGTCGAGCAAGATATCGGACCAATGCGAGGTGACGTCGCCGAGTTCGCTGCGAACGACGACACGATGCGTGAACGAATGCGAATAAAGGCGCCTCGCTTGGCCGACACGTACCGGAATTCCGGCGGCGCGAACTACAGTTGCGGCGCGCGGCGTCGCCCATGTGACGACGCACGCAGCGTAATTGCCCTCGCGAAGCCTCGCAACGTGTCGGTCGACCGGCTCGCCTTCGTCGACTAAGACGCGCGCGATATCCGGCACGAGTTCGAGCGTTGCACGATGTCCGGGTAGAGTGAGTGCATCGACGCTATCATATTGCGCGCGAAGCGCCTGCGCCACGACCGTAGCGACCAACGAGTCGCCGATACCGCCGCCGGCGCAATAGAGAAGTGCGC
>JAJXVC010000194.1 GCA_021782295.1 bacterium
GTTGCATGCGTGGGCGCCGCAAGTCGAGATATCGATATTCCAAGCGCAGGCCCTCGTCCACGTCGTCTTCGACATTCACCTGAAACGGCGGCACCTCGGAGCGATTGAGAATGTCGAGTTGCTCGATACCTACCTCGACTGCGCCGGTCGCCAACTTCGGATTCTCGGTTCCATCCGGGCGGGCACGAACGGTCCCGACGACGCGCACGACATCCTCGCTACGGAGTTTTTCCGCTTGCGAAAAACTTGGGTGTTCCGGATTGAAGACGATCTGCGTGATGCCGTCGCGGTCGCGAAGATCGATGAAGATCAGCCCACCGTGGTCGCGACGGCGATTGACCCAGCCGAAGAGTTCGGCGGTGCGTCCGATTGCATCGGCACGCAGCGCTCCACAAGAAAAACGTTCCGGCGTCGCAGTCATGGGCGCTCCTCTGGGTGGGCGAGGGCATCTTTGATGCCCGAGACATAGTGATATTGTTGCACGATATCGCGTGCGAGTTTCGAGCGGTCCGCTCGGTCGTCGAGCGCTCGCAGCAGATTCGGCATGCGCCCGAGCAACGAATGAAGGCCCAACGAGATCGGCGTCATTCCCAATTGCAGGCGAACGGCGATGTCGGGATGTTTGCGATAAAAGCGAACGGTCGAGCGACCGGCAAGCATCATTTTCCCTTTTTGGTCTTCGTGGGGAACATCTTGACAGTGGTAGCTGACCGCACGCGGCTCGTAGCAAATGCGCACGCCGGAGCGTTCGAGGCGATATCCGAGTTCGAGATCTTCGTGACCGTAGCCGGTGAACGATTCGTCGAACCCCCCAACCGCGCGCAGATCCTCAGTGCGCACCGAGGCATTACCAGTAAGGAAATAGAGCCACGATAAACGCTTGCGCCCCGGTGGATGGAGATGCCCGCGCAAATCCGCGCGATCGCGTTTGAGCGCATAATCGTCGAGATCGCGCACTTGCACTTCCCAACCAACGACGGCGATCCGCCATTCGCGTTCGTGCCGCTCGAGATGAACGGCGAGAAGATCGGGCGAGGCGAGAATATCGGCATCATTAAAAAGAACGACCGTACCCGTTGCCGCGGCGATTCCGGCGTTGCGCGCTTGCGCGCGTCCGCTATATCCGCCTGG
Source organism: bacterium (assembly GCA_021782295.1). The sequence goes on from JAJXVC010000194.1 coordinate 1,132, forward strand.
AAGATGGCGAACGTTCGGCGAAATGCGCGCAACCTCGGCGAGATATTCGGCGGTACCGTCGGTCGACTGGGAATCGCAGATCAGCAATTCGTAACGCGATGCATCGATCGTCTGCGCGAGCAGCGTCGGCACGACATGGCGCAACGTGTCGAGGCGATTATAGGTGGGAATAACGACGGAACAATCAAGCATTTATTAAATCCGCGACACCGTCGACGACCTCGTCACGAAGGTGCGCGAGGGAGGCTTCGTCGTCGCTTTGGGGTTTACGCAAACTGCGGCTAGGAACCCGATACGGGGCCCATTCTTGTGAGGCCAATCGGAAATAGCGGTTTTCGAAGGCGACGAGCGTGGGCCTGCGCATCGCGCTTGCGACATGAGTCGCACCGGTATCGACGGTGACCACGCAGGCCGCCCGTTCAAAGACCGCTGCCCAGTGGAAGAACGGAAGGTCGCGCAGCACCGCCGCAGCCCCGACCCCGGCGAATGCATCGATATGGTCGCTGATTTCGGCGTTTGCCGTAATTGCAAGCGGACGCCCGAGCCCGGCGAGGCGGCGCGCGAGTTCCACCGTCGACGCCGGCGAGCTGCCGCTATGAAACCAGCGCGGGGCAAGGTGAAGAACGATCGGGCGATCCGGAAGCGCGGCGACCGCGGCTCGATCTTCGTCGCGAAGGTCGAGGCGCAGATCGAGAACGCGTTCGCGCGCCCCTCCGAGGGCGACGAGATCGAGCATCTGGTCGACCTCATGGCGCACCACACGCTGCGGATCGCGTTCGCAGAGCTCGGGATCGGCCTCAGAGATCGCCATGCGATTGACGAATAAGCGCGCGGTAAGGCGCGCGAGGTATCGACGCGCGTAGGTGTAGCCGACTCGAACCGTCGCTCGCGTCGCACCGACGATACGCAGATCTTCGGAGCGCGGAGCGAGCGCGATCGCAAGATCGGTATTCCGAAATTGCGCTCCAAAGCGTTCGGGATGAACGGATGGCGGTAACGCAACAAGCTCGTCGATATCGGTGTTTCGTTCTACGACGATGCGGTTGTAGGAGCTGGTCACCAGTGTAATGTGCGCGTTTGGGAAGGACCGGCGAACCGTCGCAATCGCCGGCGTCGAAAGCAGCAAGTCGCCGATTCGATCGGTTCGCGAAAGGAGGATGTTCACGAAGCGTTGCGTTGTTGTAGCGTGCGTTCGAGTTCTTCGAAATACACGCTCGCGAGCATTCGCCGCACCACCCGTAACTCTGCAGCATCAAGCGGACGGTCGCCCGCAATCGCGGCGACGCGACGTCGCAGACGCTCCGGCGCGCCGATTGCGCGCAACGCTGCGTGAACGCCGCGCTGCAGGGGGTTTTCGCCGGTTGCGAGATAGGTGCGCCAGTGCGGGTGCAGGGCCGAAAGCGTCACTGCCGTGCGCGCCTGTGCGCGTGTCTGTCGCTCCATTTTTTCGATTTCGCTGCTGCGCGGTTGCGGTTTGTAATGATAGGCGAGCGCGAATCGATTGAAGACAGCTCGCACGCCGGCGAAGCGCAAGCGCAGGCCGACATCGATATCTTCCCATCCGTATTCGGCGAACGACTCATTAAAGCCGCCAATCCTTCGAATCGTCGCCGTCGGCACCGAGACATTGGTCGTCCAGAAGAAATTCCCGCTGTAGTTTTTCCAGCTCCAGACCGGCGGCGGCAAATCGTCGAACGATTCGACGTTGATCGCTCCGCCGCGGACAATCGCTGCAGGGGATTGGTCGTGCGAGCGCAGGTGCTCTTCGACAAAATTTGGCAACGGCAAAACATCGTCGTCGATGAGGATGATCCGCTCTCCCGTCGCGCGCGCGATTCCGACATTCCGCCCGCGAGCGAGCCCGGCATTTTGCTGTTCGACCACGGTAAAAGCGCAGGTCGCACGCGATCTCGCTCGGTCGATCACGGCTGAGGTTCCATCAGTCGATCCGTCGTTGACGAGAACGACTTCGTAGGAATCCTCGGGCACCGTTTGCTCGAAGCATGCATCGAGGACGCGCTCGAGGAGCGCGGCACGATTGTAGGTACAGAGTTGAATGGTCGCGCGCATCGTCTTCCGCACTTCGACGCCGATGGTCGACTCCGCTCTTAGCGAGCCGCGTCTGCGCCGAGCAACCCCGCTACCGCAGCGAGAATTCTCGGAGTATCGAGGCCGGCGACGCACGCGTAGTCGACACAGGTCTCCTTTCGATCGCGTGGGTGGCAGGGAAAGGCCGAGCGCACGATAGCGCGCCGATCGCAGAGCGGCGCCCAGCGTTCGGGGAAATCGCTTTGGAACGGGAAGATGCCGACGGTGCGTGCTCCCGCGGCGGCGGCGACGTGCATCGACCCGGTCGTGATGCCGACGAACGCGCGCGCGTCGCGCGCGAGCGCGGCGAAGGCGCCGATCGCGGCGCGCCCGGCTATGGATCGCACGTTCGCGTCCTCACTTTCGGCGATAACCTGTGCAACGATCTCTCGGTCGGAATCCGCCCCGCCGAGCAAAACGGGAAGGCCGAATCGCTCGCGAAGGGCTCGGGCGGTGCGCGCCCATCCGCCGGTCGGCCAAAGACTGCGTTGCGTTGCAACGGCGTTGGTGGCATGGAGAACGAGATAGCCCTCTCGGTCGAGCTCGAACTCCGAACGCAGCGCCTGCGCCGCTCGCTCGTCTTCTTCACGAGGCACGATGCGCGGCCTCGCGCCTGCGGCATCGCAGCCAATCGCGCGCGCATAGTCGAGCAAGATATCGGACCAATGCGAGGTGACGTCGCCGCGTTCGCTGCGAACGACGACACGATGCGTGAACGAATGCGAATAAAGGCGTCTTGCTTGGCCGACACGTACCGGAATTCCGGCGGCGCGAACGGCAGTTGCGGCGCGCGGCGTCGCCCATGTGACGACGCACGCAGCGTAATTGCCCTCGCGAAGTATCGCAACGTGTCGGTCGACCGGCTCTGCTTCGTCGACAAAGACGCGCGCGATATCCGGCACGAGTTCAAGCGTTGCACGATGTCCGGGTAGAGTGAGTGCATCGACGCTATCATATTGCGCGCGAAGCGCCTGCGCCACGACCGTAGCGACCAACGAGTCGCCGATACCGCCGCCGGCGCAATAGAGAAGTGCGC
>JAJXVC010000195.1 GCA_021782295.1 bacterium
GCGGGCAGGTGGGAACGCAGCGGATCTGCGCGACGCAGTGTACGACGCTCTTCAATCAACACGCGCTCGATCGTGCCGACACGCGCGAGCCGCGCCTTTTCAGAAGCAACCCGTTGCGCCTCGCGTAAGCGCAACAGCCGTTTCCGACGTTCGCGCACCGGTACGCGCGAACCAAGTTCCGAGGCCGGCGTCCCCTCTTCCGAACTATATTCAAAGAAGCCGACGCGGTCGAGACCGGCGCGAGCGATCCACTCTTCCAAATACGCGACATGTTCTTCGCGCTCGCCCGGAAAACCGACGATGAAGGTGGAGCGCATCGTCATGCCCGGTACGCGTTCGCGGAAGGATTCGATAATTTCGAGATAGCGCTCTCCATTACCGGGTCGCAACATCGCCCGAAGGACCTCCGGGTGCGCGTGTTGGAGCGGCATATCCATGTACTTGCATACCTTCGGCAAACGCGCCATCGCGTCGATCAGTTCGCTATCGATCGTCGCTGGATACAAATAGAGCAGCCGGATCCACTCGAGGCCGTCAATTTCATGCAAGCGCTCAAGCAGCGTGGCGAGCCCACCGCGACGATAGCCCCGGTCGCGGCCCCACATCGATGTGTCCTGGGCGATCAAGATGAGTTCGCGCGTACCCGCCGCTGCGAGCGCCCGCGCCTCGGCGAGAATCGATTCTTCGCTACGGCTACGAAAGCCGCCGCGCAACTGCGGAATGATGCAAAACGTGCACGGGTGGTCGCATCCCTCGGCGATCTTCAGGTACGCCGTTGCTTGCGGTGTCGTAATGAGACGCGGAAGAAAATCGTGTTCGGGTTCGGCTTCGAATGCCAACCGTACCGGTTTGCTTCCCGCCTGGACGTCGTCGAGCAACTCGACGATCGATGCATACGATCCGGTGCCGATGACGCCGTCGATCTCAGGGATAAGCGAATGCAATTGTTCGCCGTAGCGCTGGGCAAGACAACCCGCGACGACGAGTTGCTGGCCGGCTCGTTTACGCTGCGCTCGTTCTAAAATTATTTCGGTCGATTCGGCTTTGGCCGGGTCGATAAACGCACAGGTATTGATAACGACGGTATCGGCTGCATCGGCGTCGCTCTCCAATTGCCAGCCCGCAGCACCGAGCTTCGCAATCATCACCTCGGTATCGACGAGGTTCTTCGCGCAGCCCAAACTCACGAATGAAACCGACGGCATCGCGACGGATCCTAGCGGTAATTCACAAACTGCAGCGGCAGTTCGAAATTCGAGGATTTCAGCGCCGTGATGACGGCCTGGAGATCGTCGCGGCTCTTTCCGGTAACGCGAATTTGCTCGTCTTGATATTGCGCGTTCACTTTTAGTTTGAGCGCTTTGATGCGCTCCATCAATTCTTTACTTTTATCTTTCGGAATGCCGTTGCGCAAGACGATTTTGCATCGGACCATCGAATTGGCCGCCGGTTCGTTGGCGCCGATTTCAAATGCTTTGATGTCGATGCCGCGCTTCGTCGCCTTTGCTTGCAACATGTCGATGACGTTGCGCATTTTCAACTCGTCGTCGGCGAGAATGGTGATGCTCTTGTCGTCGGATTCGACGCTCGTTTTGCTGTTTCGGAAATCAAAACGCGTCTCGATCTCTTTTCGCGTCTGGTTGAGAGCGTTATCGAGTTCTTGGCGGTCGATTTTCGAAACGATATCGAATGAGGCTTCGCTCGGCATTACAGGGTAAAAGTCCGTTCCACGACAACGCCGGCTCCACCTAAAGGCCCGACGCTCTTACCGTCGGCATTCAAAGTGACGGCAGCCGCGTTTCCGACGCGCACGGTGACTTGCTTCCCGCGGAAAGCACGCTGCGTACCGGCGGAAAACGTCCCCACCATGCTAACATTCCCGTCAACGGTAACCCGTAACCACGAGGTCCCCGACAGGGTGATCAACAGCGTTCCCGGCCCAGGGCTCGGGCTCACGCCGGGGCTCGGGCTCACGCCGGGGCTCGGGCTTACGCCGGGGCTCGGGCTCACGCCGGGGCTCGGGCTTACGCCGGGGCTCGGGCTTACGCCGGGGCTCGGGCTTACGCCGGGGCTCGGGCTCACGAGGGCGACCGCGGCGCCCTGTTGCCCGGGGTTTATCACCGAGTACGTGAGATAGGCGACGACCAGAACGGCGAGGACCCCGGCAACCCAGAGCCAGGGCGCCAGCGAGCGTTTTCCGGCCGCGTTCGCAGAAGCGGTTTCCTCCGCCTCACGCTCCTCGCTCGCTTCGGGGGAGCTCCACACGGCGGGGCTGCCCGCATAGTCGCGGAGGGCCTGATCGACGTCGAGCTTGAGGAAGGTCGCGTAGGTTCGGATGAAGCCGCGGATATAGACCGCAGCGCCAATCCGCTCCCACTGCTCCTCTTCGATCGCCGCGAGATAGACCGACCGAATCCGGGTCTGTTCGGAAACCTCCGGCAACGTGAGGCCCCGAGCCTCACGTGCAACGCGAAATCGTTCTCCAAGAGCCGCCATTGGCGCTTGTGGTTAGCCTTGTCAACCCGTTATCCTCGTATAAAGCTATGGCAAAGATGCGTATAATCGCCGCGATGAGCGGCGGGGTCGATTCCGCGGTCGCGGCCGCCTTGCTGGCGGAAAGCGGCTACGAGGTCATCGGCGTGACGATGCGGATGTACGAAGCGACGCAACCGGCGCACGCCAAAAGCTGCTGCGGTATCGACGATTTCGACGATGCCAGGCGCAGCGCGGCGATCCTCGGGATTCCGCATTACGTACTTGATTTCGAGGAGGCATTTCGTCGCAGCGTCATCGAGCGCTTCGTCGACGAATACGCGCGCGGGCGTACGCCCAATCCGTGCGTTAGCTGCAACAACCACGTGAAGCTCGGCACCCTCCGCAATTATGCCGACCGCATGGACGCGCGCTACGTTGCGACCGGACATTATGCACGAATCGAGCACGGTGACGACGGCCCACATCTCTATCGGAATCCGTCGGAGAAGGATCAAGCGTACGCACTCGCCCAGCTCACGCGCGACCAACTCGATCGCCTGTTGCTTCCGCTCGGCCTGCTCGATAAAGCGGAGACGCGCGAACACGCGCGTCGTTTCGGCTTACCGATTCATAATAAACCCGAATCGCAGGATATCTGTTTTGTCGAAGGCGGTGATTACCGCGATATTCTCGCGCGCGTTCGACCGGGAGTGCAGAGAAGCGGTGAATTCATCGCCTCCGACGGCGGCGTTCTCGGCACGCACGATGGGATCGCCAACTTCACCGTCGGTCAACGCGCGCCGCTCGGGGGCTCCTCCGAACCGAAATATGTGATTCGCCTCGATGCTTCGAGCAACACCGTCGTCGTCGGGCGCGGCGAGGATCTTCTCGCGGACGGCTTACGCGCCGATGAGGTAAACCTCATTCGCGACGAAGGTTTTACTGAGGGGCGCGATGTCGACGCGATGATTCGCTATCGCAGCAAGCCGGCGCGCGCGCGCGCAAAGCGCGAACCCGACGGTTCGCTCTCGCTCGACTTTTCCGAACCACAACGTGCGATCGCACCGGGGCAGTTGGTCGCGCTCTTCGCTCCTGACGGTGATGAAGTGCTCGGCGCAGCGACGATTCGCGAAGCGATCGTCGCATAATTCTGCGGGGAGTTAACGAACGCACGCCGAACGTCGCTCCGTCAAGAAAGTTGAGGTACGCGACGAATGATGCGAGCAACCGCAATGGCGCTCTTCGCTCTACTCCTCCTAAGCAGTTGCGCGAAAACTGCAACGACTGCGAAACCGGTGGCAACGACTGCGGTCGCTACCGCCGCCCCCGCAACGGCAAGTACCGCGAGCGCTCACGCCGCGGCGACCGGCGCTCCGGCAAAACACGCGGCAACAAAACCGAGTTCGTCTCCTGGAACGCTTGCCGCGAGCACAGCAACCGCTACGAAGGCTCCGACGTCGCCGGCAAAGCCTGTGCCGAAAAAGATCGCTCAAGGTACGGCGCCCAAACGCGCCGCTACGGCTCCAGCCGCGACGAAGGCACCCGCCGCAGCAGTCCCGGCGAAAACCGCCGCACCGAAAAGCACCGCGGCACCCGTCGCAACGAGTACGCCCGCAGCGGTCGCTGTCGTCGGAAATATTGCGAACGGCCGCGAGCTCTTCTCGCAACACTGTGAAAACTGCCACGGCGCAGGCGGACAAGGCGGCATGGGCCCTTCGCTACAGAACGAAGCGGCTCGCAAGAACCTGACGCAGACCGTTGCTTGGATCGAGCA